>PMUE01000084.1 GCA_003167055.1 Vulcanimicrobiota bacterium
CTGGAAATCACCGAAACGGCGATGATGACGAGTTCCGAGGCTGCGCGGCGCACGATCGAACGTCTACGCGCGCTCGGGATCGAGTTTGTTCTGGATGATTTCGGCACGGGATATTCGTCACTCGCGTATCTGCAACGCTTACCCATCGCCGGCATCAAGATCGACCGGTCCTTCGTCCAGCCTTTGCTCACCGATCCCAAAGCCGTCGAAATTATCCGCAGTATCGTGGTGCTCGCCCGTTCGTTTGGTCTTTCGACCACCGCCGAGGGGGTAGAAAGCGTGGAGCATTTCGACCTGCTGGCCAGTCTCGGCGTCGATCACGCGCAGGGCTTCTTCTTCTCGCCGGCGCTCGACGTCGGGTCGCTTGCACGATTGCTCAAGCAGCCGATTTCCTTTTCGCCGCACGCGGCCGTAGAATAGGATCGTGAGTTCGTACATCCCCGTCGATCCGACCATCGCTGAGTTCGCCGCCCATCTTCGCCTAGAACGCGGACAATCGCCGCGCACGTCGGAAGAATATGCGCGCGATATCGAGCTCTTCGGGCAGTTTCTCGAACCCGGTCACCCCAAAAACACGCCGTTTGCGAACTTGTCGTCGACGACGACGTCCGACGTTCGACGCTTCGTTATGGAGCTGATGGGACCGCGCAAGTACACCGCAACGTCGGTGCGCCGCAAGATCGCAGCCCTGCGCTCGTACTTCTCGCTGCAAAAACGCGAAGGCCGGCGCGGCGACAATCCGGCGCAGGACGTGCCGCCGCCCAAAGCGCCCAAGCGCTTACCCCACGTGATGAGCGAGGGTGAAGTCGGCAAGCTTCTGCGCACCCGCATCGCCGGAAAGACCGAATTCGCGCGTCGCCGTGATCTGGCGATGATGGAATTGCTCTACGCCAGCGGCATTCGGCGCGCCGAGTTGGTGGGCCTCAACATCGGCGACGTCGATCTCGAACGGCGCTTGATGCGCGTGATCGGCAAAGGCAACAAGCAGCGCACCGTCTTTATCAACAAAGCCTCCGCCGATGCCATTACCAACTATCTCGCGGTGCGCCCACGTACGCCGGATGAAGCGCTCTTTATCTCTAAGCGCAAGACGCGCATGTCGCACCGCCAAGCCTGGGTCATCTTCCGGCAATTTGCCGATCTCTCCGGTCTCACGCAGCACGTGACGCCGCACGTGATGCGCCATTCCTTTGCTACGCATCTCCTCGAGAACGGTGCGGATCTCATGACGATCAAGGAACTGCTGGGGCACGAGAGTCTCTCGACCACGCAAATCTATACCAACGTGTCGCTCGAACACATGCGGCGCAGCTACGAGGAGGCGCATCCGCGCGACCGCAGCGAAGAACGCTAGCGTGAAATACTTCGCGCCGCTCTTCGTTGTTGCTTTTGTCGGATGCTCGTCGCTGCCGCAGCCCTATTCGACGACGGTTGGATTTCTCAAGCCGGGCTCGACGATGACCGTGAACATCGAAAGCGGCGTGCTCAATGCCTTCAAACCGGCGCAATCTGACCCGTCGAACAAGTTCACGATTGCCCCCGCCGCCCCGGCGGGCGCGACGCCGCCGGTGCCGAGGATCCGTCCTAACGGGAGCGGCATAATCGTCGACGCGACCGGCACGCTAGCCAATCTGCTCGTGCGGGTGCCCGCCGGCGTCAATCTGGTCGTGCATTCCAAGCATGGCAACGTCAACGTCACCGACATCAGCGGTAACGTCGATGTTCACGCCGACAGCGGCAACGTCAAGATCATGGTCGGTGGCGTCGCGCAGGCGAGCACGATCGACGGCTCGATCGAGGTGACGATGGGCAAGACCACCTGGCCGGGCACGCTACGCGACAGCGCGCGCAACGGCGACGTGACCGTCTACATTCCGGAAACGGCCGCGTTTCACGCGCGCTTGCACACTGACAACGGTACGCTCTTTACCGACTTTGGCCTCACCGGTACGTCGCACGGCTCAGACGAGACGATCGATGCCCCGGTGAACGGCGGCGGACCGCTCGGCGTGGATCTCGAGAGTAACCGCGGCACGGTGCGGCTCATGCGCCTCAGCCCTCAAGCTTAGATGGTTCAGCTTTGAGTACGGCGCCGGGATTCATGATGCCGGCGGGGTCGATCGCGCCTTTGACCGCACGCATCAACGCCATCTCGACTGCGCTTCGCTGCTGCAGTAACTCGTCGCGTCGATAGCGCCCGATGCCGTGCTCGGCGGTAATGCTGCCACCGAACTCACGCACGATCGCGTGAACGGTCTGGTTGATCTCTCCCGCAGATTGTTGCTCGCCGAGGAGCACGTTGAAATGAATGTTGCCGTCACCGACGTGTCCGAAGGCCAGGACGCGCGCGCCGGGATGGACACGCTCAACCTCCCCCGTCGCCCGCTCGAGAAATGCGGGAATGGTGGAGATGGGCACGGAGACATCGTGTTTGGCGCTGGCTCCCGCACGACGTTCATGTTCGGTAATGGTCTCGCGCCAGGCCCAAAGCGCCTGCGCTTGTGTGCTGCTTTCGGCGATTACGCCGTCGGCGGCGTGTTCGCGTTCGAGTGCAAGGCTCAGTGCAGCTTCGGCGCCCTCGCGCAAACCGGGAAGGGCTGACGCGGCTTCGATCAGCAGATACCACGGCTGCGCGGCAATCGGACGCACGAGTTGCGGTTCGTGTTTCAATCGCAGCGCAAGGGTCCGTTCGCTGAGCAGTTCTGCGCCAGCCAGCGCCTCACCGAGTGACTCTTGCACGTCACTGAACGCTGCGATCGCGTCCTGCGCATTACGCACGCCGAGGAGCGCCGTCGCGCGGTGCGCCGGGCGAGGGAACAGGCGCAGCACCGCGCCGGTGATGATGCCGAGCGTGCC
>PMUE01000216.1 GCA_003167055.1 Vulcanimicrobiota bacterium
TCGATGCCGAACTCGTCGCGCATCATTTCATAGAGATAGATGTCGGGATGCTGCGTGAGGCGGCGCACGATCATCTGCGCCTCCTCGGCCGAGAAGCCTTTCATCTTATAGTAGGCGACCTGCTCGGCGAACTCACCCTGCGGATCCGTGGCCATCTCGGTCTTCTCCATCGCGATCGTGGCTTGCACGACTTCGCGCTCGGACTTGCCGCCGAGATATTCACCGACCGCCATCGAGAGCGCGCCGGCNNGTCTTGCGCGCCGAACACGATCGCGCGCACGCTGCGCTGACCTTCGAGTTTGCGCCGCTGCGGCGTATCGGGAATGCGTGGCTTGACGTTCTGCCAGCCGGGAATGTCGACGACCACGTTGGTGACGACCGGGTCAAGCGGATCCATGGGCGATGCTTCCGGGTGCCGGTGGCGAATCGCCTTCCTGATGGCTTTGCCCAATTAGTGAGGCTTGCCTATTTATTGATAAATCTGCCTATAAAAATGGGAAGGGTAGAGGTGGACGGACGTGTCTAACGCAAGAAAGGCCGTCCCTGCAACCCGGAGGCTAACAACCATGGCCACAACCAAAACAAGACTCGAATATGAAGTTTCGCAGGATGCGACTGATCGCCTCGGTGAGACGTGGGCCGTCGCTGCCGTGAACCACGCTGGCGACGGCGAAATATACGTCGCCACTTTCGACGGACCCGATGCCAAAGAACGTGCTGAGGAGTACGCAGCGTTTAAGAACGGTCAGTAATCGACCTCTGCATCTATAAAGTCAATACACGGCGCCTTTCTCGAATGATTAGGCGCCGTGTGCCATTCTCCCAGGCGTGACTCGACTTCGGTCAGCTCGTCAATATGGATGCATCGCCAATTATTTAGCGAGCCCGGAGGACCAAGTCCCTTCTCGCTATCGCCTGCGAACTGATAGCAGAGTGCATTGCGCACGCCCTTCTTTGTGCCAATGGCGTGCGGGCACATCTCGCGCCAACGACCATGGTACATGCCTACAATTTGATGCTTGTCAACGATAGCTTGACGAACAATCGCGTAAACGTCTGGCATATAAACCCGCCTCCGTAGAGGACGAATTCTAACACGGTTTCGATGCCGAGCTGCCCTTCGTGGGCCGAATGGACTAGTTCTGGACTGGCGCAATAAAGAGGTTACAGCCGCACCCGGGATTGCAGGGCCCGATGCCGTTCCGGTGATTCCCTCGTGGGTGGCCGCAGCGAGCGCATTTCACCCGATGCCGGTCCAGTCATTTCTTCCCCTTTGCTTTTGAGCAACCGCGATCCTGACCGGCCCGCTGGCAAGTCTCGCACTTACCCTTCTTAGAGTGTAACGTCTTAGCGTGGCCGCACTTCTCCCACGGGTTGCTCGCGTGTGACCAGTGGCGGCGGAAAGGTGAGTAAGGTGCCATCTAATCCTCGTCCGGTATCTGCTCTTTGCCCCATTCGAGCAGAGGCAACTTTAGGTTCTCGGCGTGGCGCGGCAGAAATTTGTTCCATCAACGCCCTGAAATCGTCCCAGGACTTCGAACCACGCATGATCGTGAGCACGGTAGCAAGATGCTGGTTGAGAGCCGGAACCCCGTAATCGCCCGTAAGAAACTGCGTGTGCTTATGGCGCCGATACTTTCCGACCTTGGGATTGAGCTGTTCGAGCTTCGGCAGTATCCCCGGCGTCACCTCAATAGAGGCCACAACGCTGCACGGCGCAGACTACGCGCAGTTCCCGACCTTGCTAAACTCAACCGCTCGCCGATTCCAAGTCAAAGAAGTGTCCGCCGACAAGGCGTATCTCGGCCTGAGTAATCTTGAAGCAGCGGAGGCCGTAGGCGCGTTTCCCTCCATCCCGTTTAAGTCGAACAGCACGCCACGAAACAAGGCGGGGTTATGGCGCAAGCATTACGCTTTTCAGTAATACGCGCCCGAAGAGTTTGCGGCGCACTATCACAAGCGTTCAAACGTGGAAACGACGTTCGCAATGATTAAGGCCAAATTTGGAGGGTTCGTTCGCTCAAAGACAACCGCAGCGCAGATAAACGAGGTGCTCTGCAAAGTGCTTTGCCACAACCTCTGCTGCCTAGTCCAAGCTTCCTATGAGCAGGCAGCGTAAGGCTCCGTGATCCGGCCGGGACCAGCCCCAGGTGGCTCCCGTCGAAAGGGCCACCCGGGGCCCGGAACCGAATCCACGCTCCTTAGGTACTACCCAGGTGTGAAGAATGTGAAAAACGCGGTGGCCAGTGGGCCCTGCACCAGGAGAGCCCCATTCCCCGTCGCTATTTAGTAGGAGTGGACACGTTAATGGAGTCACCCCTTGGCTTTATATTGGCGGACAGCCTAGCACCCTCTGCCCCCCTCCAATTACTAGCCCCGCGCGGTGCACGCAGTGCCTGAAGAGCACAAACAGAGACCAGGTCCCGGCGGTGTAATGAAAGACACCATCACGGTAACGGCAACTTCGGAAAGCGGTGGCACCGAAGTTACGCTATCGGACGGAACGGTATTGACCATTAAAGCGTCGATTATTGAAGCGTGGCGAATTGCGAACGAGTATGACGCCAACGGCTTCCCGATTTATCAGGTACGGGCAAGCCTAGCGTCAACGACTAAGCAGGTAGGCGATGGTCTCAAAAAGTCTTGAGGTTACGTCCACGTCGCAGCCGTGGGTAGAGCTTCTGACCGGATTTCGATTTCTCACTTGGGAGATGGTCTCGTCGAAACTCACTGCTTATGCGTATAAAGGCTGGGACGGATCGGACGCCGAGCCCATTGCTATAGATGCCACGCGCGAAGCACGCGCGTTTGTTACGTCGCTTCCACCTGGCACCAGACAGCCTGAAGTGAGTGCAGGCTATGACGGTTCCATTGGACTTTCGTGGTCAGGGCGCGACATGCAGATGTTTGCGCACTTTCCACCCAGTGGAAGTATGGATTTCTCGTTCCAGCTCGGTCGTTTTGGATGGAACCATTCAAAGAGAATATCCGCGCGCGACCCTGAAATACTTGAAGAAATCCGCCCAACGTTCGGATATATTGCCGAGAATCTCGTGGCGAGCATTCTCATAACGACTTTGAGTGTCACCATTCTAAGCATCATCAACACTTCGCCGCCCGAGGCTGAGGCATTGCCTCACAGAAAAGCTCTGCCAGGTGATCGACAGAATCCCGTCTGAATCGGATTCGTGGCTACACCACGTCATAATTAAGGCGGAGGTGTGTCCCGACAAGAAAAAGACCTGTGGCATTTGGCACTACGCAATAACGCGCTCGATTAGGACTAGCTCCAAAGTGGAGATATCGGGCCGCATGCTCTCTCTGATAACAAACGGGATAGAGAGCGCCGCGAATGAAGCCGCTTCAAAGCTCAGGGACGCCAAATTCAGGGGCATCGTATTTGAGACGATCGAAGCGGTAAGACAGACAATAGGCGATTTCTATTCCGTGACTCTAGATCCATGTGACGAAGACGCTGCCCATGCCTATTTGGAGCATCGCGCTTACAACGCCAGTCCTGGCGGCGTCGAGGCGTTTCTCGTCTCCGCCGAGGTAGTCAGATTGCATAATGCGTTTACCTTCGCTCCTCCGGGCTCGGGACAGCTCGAAGCTTTAGAGCGGAAAGCTGGCGCTGCGGCCTAGAGGCCCTTCTTTGGCAGGCTGCCGCTTTTATAGGCAGACGTGCTTACTTGGGCAAAGCCCCTTCCTGATGCATGAGTTTGGAGCGCCTAACTTGCGGCGTGTTGGCCAATCAACCATCGTGCTCGAGTGCGACGACACCAGCACGGCGATGCAGCAGCGCTTGTGGGCGCTCGCGCGCGTCGCGCGCAGCTGGCCTCACATCGGCGAAGCGGTGATCGGCGCGGGGAACCTCAGCGTCGTCTTCGATGGGCGTGTCGTAGCATACGAGGCATTGCGCGTCGAACTCGAAGCGGCGTGGGAACGCACGCTCGGCGACGCGGTGAGCGAACGAACGATCGAGATCGTGGTGCGGTATGGCGGCGACGAAGGCGCGGACCTGCGCGACGTCGCCGAAGCCTGCGGACTGCGTGAAGATGAAGTGATCGCGTTGCACGCTTCCGCTACCTACGTGGTCGCGTTTGTCGGCTTTCTTCCGGGCTTTGCCTACCTCGACGGTCTCGACGAGCGTTTGCGGCTTCCACGGCGCGCGGCGCCGCGCACGCGAGTCCCGGCAGGTTCGGTCGCGATCGCGGGCGCGCAGAGCGGCGTCTATCCGTTCGACTCACCGGGTGGGTGGCACGTTATCGGTCGCACCGCTCAGCGCATGTTCGATCCCGATCGCGAACCGGCCGCGCTCTTACAGCCGGGCGACCGCGTGCGCTTCGTCCCGGCATGAGCGATCGCGCGATAACGCTCGAGCGCGCCGGCTTGCAGAGTCTGGTCGTCGATCGCGGACGTTTCGGCTTGCGTCATCAGGGCGTCGGCTGGTGTGGCGCCCTGGATCTTCGCAGTTACACGATCGCCAACGAGCTCGTGGGCAACAGCGAGGGCGCGGCGGCAATCGAAATTGTGCTCGGTGATGTTATCGTGCGTTTTGAAACGGCGTCGCAGTTTGCGCTCGCCGGCGCCGATTGCGGCGCAGAGCTCGACGGTGTGCCGGTTGCCACGTGGTCACCGCACGCCGCATGCGCCGGAGCACGCCTTATCTTGCGGCGCCCGCGCGCATGGATGCGTACGATTCTCGCCGTCGACGGCGGCATCGACGTTCCGCTGGTCCTTGGATCGCGCACGACCGACCTTATCGCCGCGATGGGGGGCCTTGCCGGGCGCGCGCTGCGCGCCGGCGATCGGCTCGCACTCGGACCTGCGTCGCGCACCGCACGGCGTGCGCCGGTTGCGTCGCCGGATATCGATTGTGTCTTGCGAACGATTGCCCAACCGCTGTCGGATCATCTCTGGGACCGTACCTGGACGGTCGGGCACGAAAGCAATCGCATGGGCTATCGCTTGAAAGGCGACGCGATGCCGCACGATCTCGGAATGCTGCCGTCGCGCGCGGTCTTTCCCGGGTTCATTCAGCTTCCGCCTTCGGGCGAGCCAATTGTGCTGCTGAGCGATGCGCAGACCACCGGCGGATACCCGCTCGCCGGCGTCGTAATCGAAGAGGACCTATGGAAGCTGGGGCAAGCGCCGATCGGGGCGCAGGTGCGATTCGTTCGGTGGGAGTGACGCACATCGATCTCAATGCCGATTTAGGCGAAGGCTGCGGTGACGACGAAGCGCTGCTCGCGATCGTCACCTCGGCCAATATTGCGTGCGGCGCACACGCCGGCGACGAAACCACGATGGAAGCCACCGTGCGCGCAGCAATGCGGCATGGGGTCGCGATCGGCGCGCACCCGTCGTATCCCGATCGCGAGCACTTCGGTCGCGCCGTGATGGCGCGCACGCCGGAGGAAGTCTTCGGTGACGTCACGGCGCAGATTTGCGCCCTCGACGCGGTCGCTCGCGCGCAGCACGCGCGGCTGCGACACGTCAAGGCGCACGGGGCGTTGTATAACGTCGCCGCGCGCGATCGCGCCGTGGCCGATGCGATCTCACGCGCGGTACGCGCGGTCGATCCGGAGCTTACCGTCGTTGGGCTCGCGGGCGGAGAACAGATCGCGAGCGCCCGCGTGTTCGGCCTGCGCGCGGTTGCGGAAGTCTTTGCGGATCGTGGCTATCAGCCCGACGGGTCGCTGATTCCGCGCGGAGTCCCGGGCGCGTTGATCGACGAGGTGGAGACCGCGGTCGCGCAGGCGCTTCGCCTTGCCCGCGATGGCGCCGGCGAGACGATTTGCTTGCACGGCGATGGTCCGCACGCGCTTGCGTTTGCGCGCGCGATTCGCACAGCGCTGGAAGGCGCGGGCATCACCGTCGCCGCGGTCGATTAGGGCGAGAAATCGGCGTCGGGTTCGCTCGCCGGAAACGTGATGTTGTGCAAGTCTTCGCTGACGTGCTCGGCATGCGTCGCAAAAAGTCCGTGCGAGACGGCAGCTGCGTCGATGTGGACGATGCTCCAAAACCCGCTTGCGCCCACCGGCGCAAAGTCGTAGGTCACGGCGGCGGTACTCCCGTTGTACGGCCACGCATAGCTCAAGCGCACGACGTCATAGGTCGTTGTATCGACCCATAGCTCGCGCAGCGGATAGGCCTGCGGATCACGGAGCGGCCGCAAGCGCAAGTAATAACAGCTGTGCCCGTCGACCGCTTCGGTGCCGACCAGCGCGATGTCGTACGCGCGGTCCACCGCCGAAACGGTTGCAATCGTCGCGATCGGATCTTCAATGAGATTCGGCGGCCGTGGCGCAAGCGTCGCGCCGGGGAGCGGCACGCGCCGGTAAAATCCAAACGGCGCGCCGGCCGGACCGAATGCGTAGCCGCCGCGCAGCAGCACCGTCGCCGGATGTCCGTCCGATGTCAGCGTTTGCGCGAAGGTCCGGCCGTCGGCAAGGCGGACGATGAATTGCACCACCGTTCCCGCTTCGCACTGCGACGCCAAAAACGTCTCCTCGCACGGCACCGTGAACGACTCGTATGCCGGCGCGGCGCGCGCGCTCCAGACCGTTTGTGCCCGCGTGAAAATGGCGGCGGGGTCGGGTGCGCCGGCGGCAACGACATGGTAGAGTGGTAGGGTCATGAAGCTGCCTTTATATCATGTGGACGTTTTCACGTCCACGCGCTTCGGCGGAAATCCACTCGCGGTCTTTCTCGATGCGGAAGGCCTCGACGGCGACACCATGCAGAAGATCGCGCGTGAGATGAACCTTTCCGAGTCGACGTTCGTCACGCAACCGACCGACGAGCGGGCGACGCACCACGTGCGGATCTTCACGCCGGGCAAGGAGTTGCCGTTTGCCGGTCATCCGACGCTCGGCACGGCATTTGTACTGCAGCAACGCGGCGCGCCACCCGATCTGGCATTCCAAATGGAAGCCGGCATCATTCCGGTGCGCAGCGAGAAGAAGATGCTGTGGATGACGCCGCCTCCAGCCGAGGCGCTAAGCGCGGCGTTCGATCGTGCTGCAGTCGCGCAAGCACTGGGTTTGCCCGTCTCTACCGTCATGATGCCGCCGCAAGTCTTCGGCGGTCGCGGCGTCGAGTTCTTGTGCGTGCTGCTCGATACCGAGCAAAACGTCGATTGGGTGATGCTCGATCGCGGCGATTTGATCAAAGCCACAAACGAGGACGTCGGCGAAGGCGATGTCTTGATCCTGAGCTACCAAGCCGGCAAAGCGTACTCGCGCATGTTTGCCGCGGTAGCGCACAACGTCGGCGAGGATCCGGCGACCGGCGGATCGGTTGCGCCCTTGTGCGCCGCGCTCGGGTGGTGGCGGTTGCTCGATCAAAGCCGCACCTCGCTCGAAGTGCACCAGGGCTACGCGATCGGCCGTCCCTCGATCTTACACGCGCGCTTCGCGGGCGAAGGTACCTATGTGCAGCAGATCGTTGTCGGTGGCGAATGCGTCCCGGTTTATCAAAGCGAGCTGGACGTCTAGCGAAAGTTAGTCGGGATATTCGGAGAGCAGCGCCACGTCGAAGCTGTTCCAGCCGCCCAGCATCGCAAGCGTGTCTTCCGCTTCGCGACGCGTTTCGCGCACCAGAAATCCGACCGTGCGGATCCCAAGCGTCGCAGCGGCCCGCAACGCGCGCGCGTCTTCTTCGCGGCGAATCTCGCCGACGAACACGATCGGCATTTTGGAACGAATGGCTTGCTCGATGACATCGATGACCTTGCCATCTTGCGGTGCGAGCATTTGCACGTTTTCGCGCGCGAGGCGCGCCGAGGCGGTCGAGCAGATCCACTCGCCCTCTTCGGAAGTGCGCGCGTGCAACAGCGTCACCGAACGCCGTAGCGATTCATCCCGCAGCCGTTCCATCAACGGAACGAGATTGGGAACGTTGATGCGGCTCGTCGGAAAAAGATCCCGATTCACGTCGCTCATAAGGCAATCTTACACGCGCTCGGCGGCTAAGCCTACGGTTACGCTCGCCCGGATCGTCGCGGCAAGGCGTTCGATCGCCGGCCGGCGCGGGACAAAGGCGCGATGGATCACGCGTATCGCGCGGGCCGACTGCGGCCCCTCGAGCGACCGGAACGCGATTCGTGCGAAACGGCCTTCGAAATGGGTTCGCGCCAGATGCGGGACGATCGTCATACCAAGCCCGGCCTCGACCAGATTCAGTACGGTCTCGAGACTTGTCGCGCTCAGATCGCTACGCAGACCGCGGCCGCGTGCCTGACCGCACAGCGCCAGTGCCTGGTCTGACAAGCAGTGTCCGTCGGCAAGTAAGATCAGCGCGGCGGGATCGAGGTCTTCGACACGAACGCTTGCGCGCGCGGCGAGCGGGTCGCCGGAGGGGAGCGCCAAGCTAAACGGCTCGTCAAAGAGCGGGATCTCCGACAGGTTTCCGTCGCGATGATCGGTTGCGACCAGCGCGGCATCGAGGCGCCCGGCATGGATCGACTCGAGCAGCCGATGCGTCATATCCTCGACGACGATCAACGGCGCCAACGGGAGACGCGCCTGCAGCGGGCGGAGCACGTCGGGCAGCAGGTAGGGCGCGAGCGTCGGAATGACCCCGAGCCGAATCGGCCCGACAAACGGATCGGCGCGGGTTTGCGCCAGTTCTTCGATTCGCGCGACCGCTCCGAGCGCGAGGCGAGCCTGCTCCAGGATTAGCTCGCCCGCCGGCGTCACCCGAAGCGTGCGCCCATCACGCTCAAACAACTCGACGCCGAGCTCGGCTTCGAGCTTGCGGATCTGCGCGCTCAGTGTAGGTTGGGCGACGCCGCATTCCTCGGCGGCCCGGCTGAAGCTACGCCGGCGTTCGAGGGCCAGCGCGTACTGAAGGTCTTTGAAATTCATAGAGCAGCCAAATACAAAGTCGTGGGTTCATTGGCTCGGACTTTGCGATTTCCTGGATGTGGAGGCGTGCGCAAACAGCGGCCGCACATAGTGCGCCGCTGAAGCTCACGCCAAGCCTAGCCGCTTGTGCTAGTTGGCTCGCCGCTCGCGCGAGCGGCGTTCGGTACCGCTACGGCGGTCAGGAGTCACGGCGATGTTGATCACCCGGCGATCGCCACCACGCCGTTCTGCCTTACGCTGTTCGGTCGTTGTCGTTTGCGTATTGGACATCCGGGCAGTATTTGACAGCGGCCGCCCGGTTACTTTAGTCGGAGGGAGGGAATTTCGGCCTAGCGCCAGCCCCGGCCGCCCCAGCCACCCCAGCCCCAGCCGAAGCCAATGCCGACGTTGAACGCCGGATAGGGGTAGTAGGGGTAGTATGGATAGCCGTAGCCGTAGACCACGCGGTACGGCGTGTCGATCTGGTCGGCCAGGAAGGTCGACCCGCTCGTCCGGCCGCTGATGGTCACCGCAAAGCCAGGCTGAAGCCGGATGCCGGTCGGGTTGATGATCGTGCCCTTGTGGAGCGTCACGTTATCGATGTAGCCGCGCACGTCGCGCACGTACATCGTATAGGTACCGTTGAAACTCGATACGGTGCCCCGGATCGTCTCGACCTTGGTCGTGGCATAGCTCGGCATCGGTTCTTGCGCGAGTCCGATCGTCGGAAGGCCTAGTAAGGTAATGGAAGCAGCCACTGCGGGGAGGATACGCAGGGCCTGTTTGACCCAGCTCTTCATAACGGTATGACTATACCCGGTGAAGCTGAGAAATCGATCAAATGCGCGAGCGCTCTCAGGAATCGCACTGCCTGGTGGCGTAGCCTTGGCGCGATGCACACTCGTCGGATGAAGACTGCCCTGCTCTGCAGCCTTATAGTGCTGCTCGCTACCGTCGTTGCCGGCTGCGGTGCGCGCACGCGTCATCACCGCGGTCCCGCTGCCGGGGCGGCGCAAATCCCGACCGCGACGGCGGCCCCCGCAACGGTCAAACCGACCGCGCAGATTGCCGGTATCATCGCGCCCTATCAGAACGTGTCGCTGTCGAGTTCGCTCAGCGAACCGACCGATGTCGTCAACGTGATCCAAGGCGATCACGTGCACAAGGGGCAGGTGCTCGCGGTTCTCGATACGACCGACCTCGTCGCGAATTACAATGCCGACGAGCGTAACGCGGATTCGGCCGACGCGCGCGCGGTCCAGCAGAAGTATCAAGCGCAACTCAATCTCGGTCAGGGTAACTACAACGTCGAGGCCGCGCGCGAAGCGATGAACAACGCCAAGCTAGTGTACGATCAGGACACCGTCCTCTTCAAGAGCGGGTACGTCTCGGAATCAGCCCTCGAGGCGGCGCACGCCGCTTACGTGCAAGACCAGCAAACCTACAACACTGCCGTGCTCAACGCGCAAGTCAACGGCAACACCACGCAGGGTCTGCAGGCTGCAAGCGTCGCGTCGGCGGTTGCCGACGCGCAGTCGGCGCACGCGCAAGCCGATCAAATCGAGGCATCGATCGTCAAAGCAACGATCGTTTCGCCGGTCGACGGCGTCATCGTCAACCGTAATCTCAATCCCGGCGAATACCCGGGATCGCGCACGATCTTCACCATTCAGCAGCTCGACCCGGTGTATGCCGAGCTCAACGCGTCGTCGTCGAACGTCTTTACGATGCAACGCGGCGCGCTCGTGTCACTTGCGGTCGCGGGCGTGCCGAACGCTGCAACGTATCAGGGACGCGTGAGCGCCGTGCTCGGACAGGTCGAGCCCGGATCGACGAATTTCACAGTGGAGGTTATCGCTGCGAATCCCGGCGATAGGTTGCAATCCGGTATGGCGGTCACGGGCACGATCAACCTTCCCGAGGTCAGCGGCACCGGAATTCCAACCGCTGCGTTCCTCGACGACTCGCATACGACGATCATGATCGTCGACGAAAACGGCGACGCCAAGCAGCAGAGCGTCAAAGAAGTCGGCAGTGACGGAAAAACGTCGATCGTAAGCGGCATTGCCACCGGTACCAAGCTGGTCTCGAACGGTCAGCTCGGCGTCGCCGCCGGACAACAGGTTGTCACCAGCGATCCCTCGCAATCGCCGGGCGCATCGCCGTCACCGGGCGAATCACCGTCGCCGGGCGCGTCACCGGCGCCGGGCGCGTCGCCGCACCATCGGCGCCGCCCGCAGCAGCAACAGCAGCAACCCTAATGTGGCTTACCCGGCTCTGCGTCCAGCGGCCGACGATCGTCTTCGTGATGCTCGCACTGATTGCCGTCGTCGGCACCTTTGCGGTGCTGACGATTACGCAGCAGCAATTCCCGAATGTGGACGTTCCGGTCGTCGGCGTGCGAGCCAGTTACCCGGGCGGCTCGACGACGGAGATTCGCGATGCGATCGTGCGTCCGCTCGAAGACGCGATCGCCGGCGCTCCGGACCTCTCCTACATCAATACGACGGTTCAGCAAGGCCAGGCGTCGATCACCGCCAGTTTCGATCTCTCGTCCAACCAGACGACGGATCTCGTCCAGGTGCAGCGCCGCGTGATGATCGCGCAGTCGCAACTCCCGAGCGACATGCCGGCGCCGACCGTCGGCACGTTCGACCCGGCGCAGGCCACAGTCCTCACGATCGGCTTGAGTTCGAGCGCGCTTAGTCCCGGCCAAATGTCCGCGATCGTCAGCAACGATATCGTGCCGGCGATCGAACAAGTCGACGGTGTATCGAACGTCAACGCCAACGGCGCGGTGACGCCGGCGTACGAAGTGCAGGTCAATCCCAATCTGCTCACCTCGGCCGGCTATACACTCAGCGATGTCGTGAGTACGATCGCGAACAACAACAACCGCGAGCCCGGCGGTATCGCCTATCTGCCGAATCACGAGACCACGATCGATGTGCGCGGCGACCTTACCACGGCGACGTCGGTTGAGAACCTGTTGATCTCCGCGGCGTCGTCGTATACGACGTCGTTTGGCAACGCGAGCTATAGCGAACCGGTTGCGGCCGGTGTCCCGGGCGGGGTGTCGGCTGCGTCCTCGAGTGAAACTGCAGGTACCGCAGCGAGCAACGCGTCGAGCAGCACGGCGCTTTCGAGCGCGGCCACCGCATCGCCGGCCCCCGCAAGCGCATCTTCATCGGCAACGTCGAACAGCGGCACGACCGTTACCGCCGTGACCCCGCCGCCTACGCTCTCACTTCCGGCGCAGTCGACGCAGCCCTTGCCCTCGAGCGTTCCGGCGCCGTACCAACTCTCATCCGCGCCGCAATATGCGACTGCAAGCTCGTCGTCGTCGGCTTCGAATAGCAGTGGCGGCGGTGGTGGTGGCTATTCCGGCCCGTCGCTTTCGAACGTGAACCCCTGGACGTATGCTCCACGCCAGATGCGGATGTCGGACGTAGCGAACGTGCTCGACACGTTCGAGCCGCAACGCCAATACAGCTATGTCGGCACGATTCCAACGATCTCGCTGGGCATTCAAAAGTCGACCGGCGCGAGCGAAGTCGTTGCCGCGGATAACGTGCTCAAAGCGCTGCCGGGTATCGAGAAGCAGTACCCGCAGATCCAATTCCAGATTCTCAATAATCAAGCCGCCTATACCGAGGACCAGATCTTCGGCGTGGTCCGGACGCTTTCCGAAGCCATCGTCATCACCGCGATCGTGATGCTGTTCTTTTTGCGCTCGTGGCGTAACGCGATCGTGATCCTGGTCGCGATACCGTCGTCGCTCGGCGTCACGCTCGGGCCGGTAGTCAAAGCTACCACCGAAATCGACACCATTTCGCTACTCGCGATGACCTTGATCATCGGTATCTAGGTCGACGATTCGATCGTCGTCTTGGAAAACATCGAGCGCCACCACGCTGCCGGCGAAGAGCCCAGGGACGCAGCGATTAAGGGCCGCACGCAGATCGGTCCGG
>PMUE01000024.1 GCA_003167055.1 Vulcanimicrobiota bacterium
AACAGGTTATCGCGGCGGCCGATCGCCTTGGAGTAGCGCTCGTCTTTTCGTCGTATCGGTACTTCCTGCACTAGGAGGACACGCTATGCCTCGCTTTCTTCACACCTCGATCTTCGTCAACAACATGAACGAGTCGATCGACTTCTATACCAACAAGCTCGGACTCAAATTGCTCGATGGCCCGTTCCACTATCCAGGCAACGCCGATATGGCGTTCGTCGGATCGGATTGGAACGCGTACATCGAGCTGGTCTTCGATTTAGAAGCGCATCCGCCGTACACGATCGGCAACCGCTACGAACACTTGGCGATCGAGGCCGACGGAGAACTCGAACCCTACATCGCGCAGTTGCGCGAACGCGGCGTGAAGATTCTCAAAGACGCCTACAAGACGCCGAGCGGCACGCGCGCCATCGCCTTCATCGAAGATCCCAACGGCATTCCGGTCGAGGTGCTCGAACCGCGCAAAGCCGCGGTGCTGTCCTAGCGTCAGCCGCCGCCGATAAAGCCGTCGCGAAGGACGGCGGTTGTGCCGCACTGCGAGAGTTGCGCGGCTATTTCAGCGTCGCGAGCGTCGCCGCGGTCGACGAGCTCCTTCCCGGACGTGCACGATAACAACATCTCCGTTAGTCTCCCATCGGCATTCGCAAATGCGGCAAGCGACGATTGGGCTTCGGGAGATTTATCGTCTGACCGAAGATAGGACAGGATCGCGCCTGCGCCGAGCAGGTCTTCGAGCGTCGGCCGCGGCGAGCCATCGGGCCAGCGTTCACCCGCGGCGATGACCGCAATGCGTTTCCCCATGCGTTCCGCTGCGCGCGCCGTTGCCCGCGCATTTCGCAACGATCCCACGAGCACGTTCTTGGCCCCGCGCTCGAGCGCACGGATGCAGCACGTCGCGCCGTTCGGCGACGGCAGCAAGAGCTTGGTTCCGCGCGGCAGACGTTGCAAAGAAGCCGGCGAGAGCGAGTACGGATGGCGTTCCGATACGTCATTGCGATGCACTGCGAGCGTCAGGCCGTCGCGCTCGGCCTGCGTCTTCGCACTCGGATAGTCGAAGCGATAGGGCAAGACCGAGGCGCCGCGTTCGACCGCGACGCTGACTGAGGTTGAAAACGACAGCACGTCCACGACGACAAGCACGTCGGCTTCGGGCGACAGTGCCTCGACGCCACGCTCGCCCCATTCAAAGGTAACATCGTGCATTGCATGCGCCTTCGTTCGAGCACAACCAAATCCCCCAGCGCGCGTTTAGCGATACACGAATGGGTCGGCCGGTGGTGTGATGGTCACGATGTGCTCGACATGCAAACGGAGTTGCGCGCCATCGCGTTCGAGGGTTCCGCTTGCGCGCATCCAACGGCCGTTGACGCTGGCCACGCTGCGATCGAGAGCGAGTGCGACCGGTGCGGCATCCGCGCGGCAACAGGTAATCGCGTAGCGCACCAATGCCGAGTTGCCATGCTCTGCAACCGCGACACCGGTGAAGTCGACACGCTCGCCGGCAAAGCCATCGGCAAGCGTCGTTTCAGTCTCACGATAGAGCGGCGCGGGCGCGCCGATGACAACGGCGGCAAGCGCCGCAAACGCGAACCACCGCGGCGCGCGTGCGCGGTGTGAGCGAACACGCCATGCCAAGACCAAACACATGCACGCAGTGAGCGCGAGCGGAATCGCCATGCGCGGATGCACGAGCATTCCGCCGTGCTGCGCCGCTACGAGCGCGCACGCGAGCCCAAGCGCCCCGTAGGCCCAGGGGTCGTGCATCGCGACGTGCGCGTGACGCCGCCAAAGATTTGGCAGAAGCCCGGCCGTGCACAGCACACCGGCTGCCGCGACCGGCGAGCGCGCGTGCAAAGATGCCGCAAGCGCGACGCCGCCGAGCGCACACGGCGACGCCACGACGCCGAGGATCGCGCCGCCGACAAAGAGCGCGGCGACCGGAAGTGCCGCTAGCGGGAGCACCGGCAGGACGAGCATGATCACCGCCGCCAGCAGCGCGGCCGGAAGAAGCGCGGCGACGTCGCCGAGCACGTCGACGTGCGCGTCGTGATTCTTGGTCGCGGTCATGCGCGCTGCGAGGCTTGCGACGACGACGCGTGCCGCAGCAACGGGAAGGCCGAAGAGCGCCGCGGTTGCAATCGCTGCCGGGATCGACCGCGCGCTCGGGCCGGCCGTGCATCCGCAACCGGCGTAGGCGACGAGCACGCGCGCGAACCGCCCGATCACTGGCGCGGCAATTGCGGCGACGGCGAGATACGGCAGCGCTTCGAGCACCACGCTCGTCGCGGCGGCACTCACGGTCATCGCGCTCTGCGGCGCGATCGCGATGACGACAATCGCCAGCCCGATGCCGGCCCAGGGGCGCATACGTGAACCATCACGCCGGCAGCAGGCGGTATCTAGATGCTCGGCGCGTTTTGATTGCGCGCTGATTGTCACGGCGCCCGCGCGTGCGCGTCAATAGGCGATATGACGAAGCGCCTTTGTCTTAGCGCACTCGCGATGATGCTTGCGTCCTGGAGTCCGGCGCTCGCGGCGGATCCGCATACCGTGCTCCACGCGGCGATACAGGCGATGGGCGGCGAGGCGCGCCTGCGCGCCATTCACGCCCTCGAGTACACCGCGGTCGGCGAGCGCCAAATGGTCGAACAATCGGAACGCCCGAGCGGCCCGTACTTTCTCGATCACTACGGCGTCCACGAGACTCGCGACATCGACGGTAATCGCACGCGGATCGAAGCGACGCATGAAGGCTATGCGGCCGACCACTGGTGGACGACAGAAGCCCCGGGATCGAGCGTGCTGGTGATCAACGGCGAGGCCGCGGCGGTCGTGAGTGACGGTAAGTTCGCGTATGCGGGCGGCGCGGGCGTCTCGCAGAATGACGATCAGGCGGCGTTTGCCCCCGAGCGGCTGCTGCTGACGGCCGCAGCGGCCAGCGATCTGCGCAGCCGGCCCGATGCAACGCTGCACGGCGTGCGCCATCACGTGCTGGCATTTACGTATCGGGGCATTCCATGCACGCTCTCGATCAATGCCGATACCAATCTTCCGTGGCAAATCACCTACACGCGCGCGTATCCGTATCAAGTCTTTTGGACTGCGTGGGGCGACGTGACGACCACGCTGACCTTTAGCGCGTGGTCGCTCGAACCCGACGGCGTGCCGTATCCGCGTGAGTGGACCTATCGCCGCGTCAATCTGCCGGATACGCAGTTCTTCATCGTCGATCTGCACACCAATCCAACGCTCGACGATGCACAGTTGACGATTCCGCGCGACATCCTCGGCGCGCATCCGGCACCCACTGCGATCGACGATTACAAACTCGGCTACGCCGGTAACGGTCCGGCGCACGAACTCGCACCGGGCATCACCCAATTTCCCGGCGGATGGAACGTCGAATTCGTGAAGCAATCCGACGGCGTCGTCGTGATCGAAGCGCCGTGGTCGAGCAATTACACCAAACAGGCACTTGCCCAGGCACGTCGCACCTACGGTTTGCCGGTGAAGGCCGTCATCACGACCTCGGATTCATGGCCGCACATCGCCGGCGTGCGGGAAGCGGTCGCGCAAGGCATCCCCGTCTACGCCCTAGATCTCAACGGACCGATTCTCAAACGGCTTCTCGCCGCGCCGCATACGATGCGTCCGGACGACTTACAACGCCACCCGCGTGCCGCGCACTTTATCTTGGTGACAAATCCCGTCACGATTGGAAGTGGACCCGATCGTTTGGTCATCTACCCGTATCGCACGCAAACCGGCGAGCGGCAGATGATGGTCTATGCGCCGGCGCCGCGCTTGCTCTACACCAGCGATCTCTTCTCAATGGACTCCGGACCGACCGATTGGTTCACCCCGCAGTATCTGGCCGAAGCGATCGGCGCGATCGACCGCTATCACTTGGCGCCCAGGACGATCTTCGGAATGCACTATGGCCCGACGCCGTATCAGACTATACTCGATATTGTGCGGGGAACACGGGGATAAGTGACTGCATGAACGCGTTTGAAATTTTCCAAGACAAACCCTTTGGTCTCGGCGGCGTGCCGTTCGGCAACGAATTCGCCTACGTTACCGATGAGGTTGCGTACGCGACAATCGAAGCCGCATGGAACGCCGGAGTGCGCTACTACGACACCTCTCCATGGTATGGTTTGGGGCTCGCGGAGCGGCGCCTGGGCACCTTTTTGCGAAACCAGACGCGCAGCGAGTATATCTTATCTTCAAAGGTCGGCAAATTACTTACGGCGTCGCGCGATAACAATGCGAAACAATACTTTCCGTTCACCCCTTCGCCGAACAATCTCCGCTTCGATTACACCGCCGACGGCGTCAAGCGTTCGATCGAAGACAGTCTCCAGCGGTTAGGTGTCGACGCCCTGGACGTCGTCTTCGTTCACGATCTCTCGCCGGATAATACCTGGCTGCCCGGGTCGTGGGAAGAACAATTTGAGATCGCACGCAACGGCGCATTCCCGGCGCTGAGCCGGATGCGTGACGAAGGCGTGATCAAAGGCTGGGGGCTTGGCGTCAACTCGCCCGAACCGATTCTCAAGCTGATGGACGTCGCCGACGCGAATGTTTGTCTCCTCGCGCGCCAATATTCGCTGATCGATCATGCGAATGCGCTGCACGAAGTCTTTCCGAAAGC
>PMUE01000340.1 GCA_003167055.1 Vulcanimicrobiota bacterium
AGCGTATGGTTCGCCGAGCGGTCCCGACCGCAGGTATCCATGGGGCGATACGATGCCGACCGATGCGATGCACGGCAACTTCGATTTCGAACGCTTCGATCCCGAACCGGTCGACGCGCACCCAGCCGGCGCCAGCGCGTGGGAAATCGAAGATTTGGTCGGAAATGGATGGGAATGGACTTCGAGCGTTTTCGCGCCCTTTCCGGGCTTCGAACCGATGGCGTCATATCCTCAGTACTCAGCGGACTTTTTCGACGGCCGGCACTTCGTCATGAAGGGTGCCTCACCGGTGACCGCGCGAGAATTGATTCGCCCGTCGTTCCGCAATTGGTTCTACGGCGACTATCCGTACATGTACGCAAAGTTCCGCTGCGTCGCTTAGCGCTCGTATGCGTGCTGCTCGCCGGTTGCACACGCGCCGGCGTTTCCAATGTATCGAACGATTCGCTCACGGTCGGCATCCCGATCACGCCGGTAACGCTCAACACGATCCTCACGACGAGCAACTCCGAGATCTTTGTCACCGACCTGCTCTTCGCCAAGCTGGTCACGCTCGACGCGCAGCACCGCGACGTAGCCGATCTCGTCACTGACGTTCCAACGCTCGAAAACGGCGGCATCAGCCGCGACGGCCTCACCATCACCTATCATTTGCGCAAGAACGCGAAGTGGAGCGACGGGCAGCCGGTTACCAGCGCAGACGTTCGATACACGTACCAGCAGATCATGAACTCGGCGAACAACGTCGTGTCTCGGCACGGCTTCGACGCCGTGAGCACGCTCGACACGCCCGATCCCTACACCGTCGTGCTGCATATGAAGCGCGTCTTTCCGCCGATCCTCGACTACTTCTTTGGCGAGAGCGACGAGCCATATGGTGTTCTTCCGGCGCATGCATTTACGCACGTCGCCAATTTCAACACGATGCCGTTTAACGCCGAGCCCAACGTCACCGATGGCCCGTATCGTTTCGCGCGCTGGATTCGCGGCGACCGGATCGTGCTCACCGCGAATGACGATTACTTCCGCGGAACACCCAAGATCAAGCAGCTCGATATCAAGATCATCAATGACGCTAACACGATGGTAGCCCAATTACGGACCGGCGAGGTGCAAGCCTCAATCAACTTGACCGGCCCCTCGTTCAACGAGCTCAAGGGCGATAACCGCGTAGCGCGCTTAGCCGTCCTCGCGCCGAGTTACGATGCGCTGATGTTCAACTTGGCGCACGCCCCGCTCGACGACAAAGCGGTGCGCGTCGCGCTGGCTTACGCCACCGACCGCGAGACGATCATGCGTGATAACGAGTTTGGCGACGCGACGGCCGGCGTCGGCGATCTCTCGCCGTTTTACTGGGCCTACGACTCAAGCCTCAAGACGCAGCCATACGATCCTGCAAAGGCCCGCGCGATGCTCGATGCCGACGGATGGAAACTCGGACCGGGCGCGGTCAGAGTAAAGAACGGTCCNNTAAACGGTCAGCGCCTCTCGCTGTTGCTCGTCTACGGTCAGGGCAGCGACATCGCACAAAACATCGTGGTCCAAGTCCAACAGATGTGGCGCGCCGTCGGTGTCGAGGTGCAACCCAAGGCGTTTCCGTACGCGCAGCTCTACGAGCCCGCACAAGAAGGCGGCATCTTTTACGGCGGCAAGTTCGACGTAGGGTTTTACGCCTGGATCTCGGGCGGTGATCCCGACGACTCCTCGCAGTGGTTGAGCACGGCGTTTCCGCCCAACGGCAACAACGTCGATCGCTACGCGTCGCCGCAGATGGACGCTGCGCAAAGCCTCGCGCTTTCTACGTTTAATCAGGCGACACGGAAACGCGCCTACGCAAAGATCGAGGGCTTGCTGGTAGACGACGTCCCGGCGATCTTCTTATTCTATCCGAAGCAACGCTACGCGTTCGCGCCGGAATTACGCAATTTTACCCCGAACGGTATCGGTGAGGCGTGGAATGCCGCCGACTGGACGTTCACCTCACCTTGAGAACCCGCTAAGGAGCCCTTCCCAACCATGACGACCACCCACGATGCCTCGGTTACCCTCGAAAAAGCTTCCCGCGGCGCGACTGCGGCAAAAAAGGTCCCGATCACCGTCGCGTATGGCGACGGCATTGGACCCGAAATAATGGACGCTACGCTGCGCATTATTCAAGCAGCCGGCGCGGCGCTCGAGATCGAGCGCATCGAAATCGGTGAACCAATCTATGAAAAGGGCCTGGATAGCGGCATCGAGCCGTCGTCGTGGGACACGCTGCGCCGCACCAAAGTTTTCTTGAAGGCGCCGATCACGACACCGCAAGGTGGCGGGTTCAAGAGTCTCAACGTTACGGTGCGCAAAACGCTCGGCATGTATGCTAACGTGCGCCCCTGCGCATCGCTCTATCCGTTCGTCGCGACCAAACATCCGAACATGGACTTGGTCATCGTCCGCGAGAACGAGGAAGACGTCTACGGCGGCATCGAGCATCGCCAAACCAACCAGGTCACGCAGTGTCTCAAGCTGATCTCGCGCCCGGGCTCGGAGCGTATCGTTCGCTACG
This sequence comes from Vulcanimicrobiota bacterium, assembly GCA_003167055.1. Classification (GTDB taxonomy): domain Bacteria; phylum Vulcanimicrobiota; class Vulcanimicrobiia; order Vulcanimicrobiales; family Vulcanimicrobiaceae; genus Aquilonibacter; species Aquilonibacter stordalenmirensis. The sequence continues at coordinate 2,546 of PMUE01000340.1, forward strand.
CCTTTGAGTACGCGCGCGCGAACAAGCGCAAGAAAGTGACCTGTTTCACCAAAGACAACATCATGAAGATCACCGATGGGCTTTTCCACCGCATCTTCGATGAGATTGCCAAAGAGTACCCGGACCTCGAGCACGAGCACTGGATCGTCGACATCGGCGCTGCCAAGATGGCTGACACGCCGGAAGCCTTCGACGTGATCGTGATGCCGAATCTCTACGGCGACGTGCTCTCCGACGTGGCCGCGCAGATTACCGGATCGGTCGGTCTTGCCGGCTCGGCGAACATCGGCGACAACTGCTCGATGTTCGAAGCGATCCACGGTTCGGCACCACGCCGCGCGGGACAGAATCTGGCCAATCCCTCGGGCCTCTTACAGGGTGCGATCATGATGCTCGTGCACATCGGCCAAGGCAAGGTCGCTGAATTGGTGCACAACGCGTGGCTGACCACGATCGAGGAAGGCATTCACACCTACGACATCTTCAAGGAGGGCGTCTCGAAGCAGAAGGTCGGAACGAAAGAATTCGCCGACGCGGTGATTGCGCGCGTCGGGCAAAAACCGAAGGTGCTCAAACCGATCGAATATCAGGCCGAGTCGCACATGGATCTCTCGATTCGCCCGGACGGCAAGCCGCCGGTCAAACAGCGCGTCGGTGTCGATATCTTCATCGATAAGCGCGATGGCAATCCTGACGATATTGCCGGCAAGCTTCTTCCGCTTGGCGGCGACGGCGTGAAGCTCACCGTGATCGCCAATCGCGGCACGAAGGTGTGGCCGAACGGTAACCCCGACACGTTCTGCAGCGACCAGTGGTCGTGCCGCTTCGAAAAAACCGGTGGTAACTTCAGCGCTGCGCAGATGGGGGACCTGATCAAAGCTTGCGAAGGCGCCGGTTTCGACGTGATCAAAACCGAGGGACTCTTCACCTTTGATGGTGAGCGCGGCTACTCGCTCGCGCAAGGCCAATAGCGCCGCAACACCGTTCGGAGGGACTTCTGGTGCGTCCGCTGACGTTATGCTTCGTTGTACTCGCCGCCGCTGCGTTCGCTGCATGCAGCGGCACGACCACGATCTATACCACGCCGATACCCGGTCCGACGCCGACGATGCAGCCGACCGGCATCCCAACGAGCACGGTCTCCTTCAACGTCATCGTTCCGAATGTGGGCGGTAGCGCGCGCCACCGCCCGAACGTGGTCGTTCCCGCGACGTCGCTGTCCGTCGCAATCCAGCTCGATTCAGTCAATAGCGTCGCTACGGCAACGCCGGCAACAATCTCCAACCTCAACGCAACGACGACGGGCTGCGAGCAAACCTCGACGCAGCTTATCTGCGTGATCAACGTCAGCGCGCCGGTCGGATCACTCGTGTACACGCTCACGGTCTACGGTGCAGCGAACGGCACCGGCCCGTCGCTCGGTGCGGGTAACATTGCCGTGACGACGACCGCCGGAGCGACGGTCGTTGCGCCGGCCACACTCAACGGCACGGTGGCAAAGATCGTGGTGACGGTCGGCAGCGCTTCGCTAGGTGCAAACATCTCCGTGCCGGTAACCGTGCAAGCCGAGGACTCGGGCGGCAATACCGTGCTCGGGACGTATACAAATCCGATCGCGCTGACCGATAGCGATGTGTCCGGACAAACATCGCTCTCGTCATCGGCAAGCAACGTCACCAGCGGCGCAACGGTTGTAACCCTCGCATACGCAGGCGGCGCGATGACCTCGCCCGCGACAATCAACGCGTCCGCCACCGGGATCAGCCCCGCGAACATTACGCCAGGCTCATTTTCGCCGAATCAAACCTATCCGACGGTGAATGGCTCGACCACGAGTTTCACCTACACGGGCAGCTACATGTTCGGTAACAACGGTCCACCGGTAAACGGGCCGAACGCGTCCGGCGGGACGTACGATGCGATCGTCACGACGGGGCAGTCGTTCAACGGCGCCAATAACCTGGTTGAGATCACCGGGCTCAATTCAGCCACGAACTGGCTGCCGAGCAGTTTCTCGACCGCAATCAACTTTCAAGACCTCGTTGCGTACTACGCGTGGACGCCGCAGGGCTCGAGTTCGTCTCTGGGTCTGGTCGGCATGACCAGCAACACCGGCTTTACCTTAACGTGCGCGTCGCCGTACACGAAAGAGATCGTGGCGCCGCTTACGACGAACTGGGACGTGCTGAGCGGCAGCGCGCCCTGCACGGTGTCGTACAACGATGGGGCGGGTGACACGGGAACGACCGTGCTCAATCCCGACGGTTCCTACGTCGACAACACGCAGGAGCTTTTCCTCGGCGACATTTACACGATCGCGCAAAACAGCGATGGGAGCATGTACCAAAGCAACAACGAAACGTGTGGCTGCGGCGGGTCCTCGATCATCACGGTCCCGGTTCCGAGCCCCGGCGCCGCAACGATTCCCGTCATGATTCAAACCTTTCCCGGCACGATTCCGGCGCCGGATGAAACCACGACACCGTCGCCCGAACCGACCAGCGTGCCCAATCCGTGGGCTGTCTGGAGCGGAATTCCCGGTGAAAAAATTCCGAGTCCGCTCATCACCGACTCCTTCGCCGTTGTCGGTACGATCGGCTCGCTTCCGAGTGAATGCCTGATTCCGGCGGGTTTGCTCGGCCCCAATCCGAGCTTGACCGAAGCCGATGAAACCCTGATCGTCGCGGACCCCGCTTCCGACTGGAACGCGATGTATTACTCGAATCAGACGATCAAGCATTACTATCTCGACGGCGTCGGCGAGATTTGCAACGAGGACGTGCTCATCGGCGCGGCCTATAACGCGTATCCGCTCAACTACTATCTCAACGTTCCATCGAACCATAATTTCAATACGTCCTACACAACCTATGCGGGAACGCAGTGGACATATCTCACCGCGACCACGCTCACCGCGACGAGCGCGCGCCGTCGTGAAGCTGCGTCAGCGTTCACCGCGGCGACGTATGCGCTGATGCACGCGCCGATCCAGCTGCGTCTCAACGCGAACAACCCGCAGCGGAAAGTTATTATGCGATAGCAGGCAAGCGTAACGTTTAAGAAAGATTAGAATCGGGAACAAGCGCGAGGCGTTTGCCTGCATGCGACAAACGTTGTAGCATGCTTCCTCGCATTTTGGCGTTGGTGTTTGGCTGCATATCCACATTCATGCCGCTTGCCTGTTTGGCAAGCGGGCCTGCGCCCGCCGACGAATACTTCGGACCCTTCAAAGAGAGCGTGCTCGAGATCCGCAATCGGTTGATGGCCTTTGAGCGTGACGCCGATTGGGATTTGCAACGGCACGTACGCGGCATCGACAATCTCGAACTCGCGATCGAGGATTGGTACCGCAAGTATCCGCGCGACCCGTGGATTCCGGGCTTCACCGGCCGGCTGATTCGCGTGTACGACCGCGCCCACGACTCCGGCTCGCGCCTCTGCGCGCACGCTCACGGCATCGCGAGGTCGGCTGGCCGCTAAGCCGAACAGGTAGCGCCATGGAACCGCTCGACCTCACCAAAGCGCCGCCGCGCTCACCGCGCACGCCGCTCGTGGACCTCGACCTGATCATGGCTGCCCGCACCGTCGATAAGATGCGCGCCAGCCTGCCCGGTGGCAATCTGGGCGCCTACAATATCCCGGGCTTCAGCGCCCAAATGCTGGAAGCGATCGGTGTCTCCGAAGATGACTTCCGCGCCGAGGTCGCGCGCGCATCGAGCGACGCCGACGTCGCTGCGTGGCTGCGCGATCGGGTGAACATCGACAAGATCGACGCCTTCAACGCCGCAATCACGGCTCGCCGCATCGAGCACCGTCTCAACGACGAGGTCTGGCGCAAAAAATATCCGCACGGAGCGGCTATGCCGCCGGAGACGCCGCTCATCGACTTCCTCTCGAAGGACGACGAGCTGGCGTTCCTCGGCGCGCGCTAGCCGGCCGTGCGTATCGTCAGCCTGCTGCCGAGCGCGACCGAGATTCTCTTTGGAATCGGCGCGGGCGAAGAGGTCGTCGGGGTTACGCACGAATGCGATTATCCGCCCGACGCGCTCGAACTGCCGAAGCTTACGTCCGCTTCGACGCCCGGCGGCGCGACGTCGGCGGAAATCGACCGTCACGTCCGCGCAGCGGTTCACGCCGGATCGAGCCTCTATCATCTGGACAGCGCGCTGCTCGCCCGACTCGAGCCCGACCTCATCGTTACGCAGGAGCTCTGCGCGGTGTGCGCGGTTTCATACGAGATCGTCGACTCCGCCGCGAAACTCCTCAACTCTTGTCATTCTGAGCGCAGTCG
>PMUE01000021.1 GCA_003167055.1 Vulcanimicrobiota bacterium
ACCTTCGACGGGGGCTCGATCGACGGCTTCGTACGCGGCGAAGAACTCGACATGGTGCTGCGTCCGGATCCGACAACCTTTGCCGTCTACCCGTGGTCGAATCCCGACGGTGCCGAGGCGCGTCTGCTCTGCGACATCGCCATGCCCGACGGCGCGCCGTTCGAGGGCTGTCCGCGCACGACGCTTACGCGCGCGGTCGAGAGCGCAAAATCGGCGCTGCCCGGCTTGACGATCGGGCTCGAAGTCGAATTCTACCTGTTTGAGGGCGGCACAAAAACCTCGGACGTCGGCAGCTACTTCGATTTCTCGGCCAACGACCGTGGCGAAGACGCGCGCAGTGCCATCGTTGCCGCGCTGCAGAACATGGGCATAAGCGTTGCGTCGGCACATCACGAAATTGGCGCGGGACAGCACGAAATCGATCTCGCATTCGTGGATCCGCTGGCCGCAGCGGACAACGTGCTCACGCTGCGCACCATCGCCAAACACGTAGCAGCCGGATTCGGATTGGATGCAACGTTCATGCCCAAACCGCTCGAGGAACGCGCCGGCAGCGGACTGCATGTCGAATTGCTGTTGGGAGAGACCGCGGACGAAGAGACGATGCTCTACGTCGTCGGTGGCTTACTCGAACACGCGGCTGCGACGACGGCCATCTGCAATCCGACGGTCAACTCGTACAAACGATTGGTGGCCGCGTGGGACGCACCTATTTATACGGTCTGGTCCGAGCGCAGCGTCAACGCGCTCGTGCGCGTCCCGCCCGCGAGCCGGCCGCGCCACATCGAAATGCGCAGTCCCGACCCAGCCTGTAATCCCTACCTCGCGCTTGCGGTGTTACTTGGCGCGGCGACCGACGGAATCTCTCGCAGCGTGCTACCCGGGAGCGCGCTGGCCGGTTCGACTTACGATTTGGGCGAACGCGAACGGCACGAGCTTGGAATCGGCACGTTGCCGAAGTCGCTGCGCCAGGCGATCACCGAACTCGACAAAGACCCCGTGGTGCGCGCCGCCTTGGGCGATCATTTATATCACGCATTCCGCGATGCTAAGTTAGCTGAATACGAGAGCTATCGCCGCGCCGTCCATCCGTGGGAACACAAGGCGTACTTGAAACTGTACTAGTTGTTCTCTTTTGTCAGCTATTTTCTAGCGATGCAGTCGATTTCGACGCGGGCGCCGCGAGGCAACCCCGCAACGGCCACGGTTGAGCGCGCCGGCTTGCTGGCGTCGAAGTATTTTCCGTAGATGGCGTTGACCGCGGCGAAGTCGCTCATGTCGATCAGAAAGATCGTCGTCTTGACCACGTCGCCGTAGTCATACTTGGCTGCGCCCAGCACGGCTCCGAGGTTCTTCATCACCTGCTCGGCTTGCGCTGAGACGTCGCCCTCGACTAGGTTGCCGCTCGCTGGATCGAGCGCAATCTGTCCCGAGCAATACAACGTCTTGCCGCTGCGCACGGCCTGGCTATATGGACCGATCGGGGCCGGCGCACTGTCACTTACCACGCTTTGATGCGACATCAGGCCGACACTTCTTCGCGGGTCATCGTGCCTTTGAATTTCATCGGCTCTTCTTCCAAACCAAAGTTGCTAGCGTACAGGGCTTCGATCCTTTCGAGTTCGTCCTGCGTCAGCGGCGGTGACTCGGCGGCCAGCGCAAACTCGCGCAGCTGCTGCGAATCGTAGATGTTCGGCAACACCGTCATCACGCGCGGCTCGTGAAGCAGCCATTGAAGTGCTGCCTGACCGAGCGTGCGTCCCGGCCGCTCGAGAAAGCGCAGTTGCTCGACCTTCTTGATACCGTTGACGAGCCACGAGCGGGGACGATGACGACGGTGATCGTTCTCGGGGAACACCGTGTCTTCAGTGTAGTGTCCCTCGAGCATGCCGCTCGCGTGCGGGACACGAATCATGAACCCGGTGTCCGCGCTCGCGTCGTTCGCCGCATCGATTTGCGGGCGGCCCGGATACTGTTCGAGAATGTTCCAGATCACTTGCAGCGTCGCGACATTGTGCGCTTTGATCGCGTCGACACCTTCGTATAAGAATCCGATGGCGGGGCCAAGCGCGATCCCGTACATGCGAATCTTGCCGTCGGCCTTGAGCTCTTCGAGCGTCGCCCACATCGTCTCGTCGTGCACGTGGCCCATCTTCGCATTGTGAAGTTGGTAAATGTCGATGTAGTCGGTCTGCAGACGCCGCAGTGATTCATCCAGCGCTTTGCGGATGAATGCCGGTGAGACGTCCTGCGGCAATTCCATTTGTCCGCGCCGCTCGCCGGTATTCGCGGAAATGTCGTAGCCGAACTTGGTTGCGATCACGACCTGGTCGCGGCGATCGGAAAACGCTTTCGCCAGTTGTTCCTCGCTGCGGCCGTTGCCGTACGTGTCCGCCGCATCGTAGAGCGTGATGCCGAGATCGCGCGCCTCGTGCAGCATGCGTACCGCTTCATCGTCGGTCTTCTCGCCCCACCACCCGGTCGACGTGGTCCACATGCCAAATCCCACCTCACTTACGGTGACGTCGGAATTGGGGTACGTGCGATACTTCATGCGTTGCCGGCTCCTGTAAAATTGGCGTCGGCTAGCGGGCTTCTCTGGTGCCCGGCGCCAACCCTCACCATTGTGGTCGGTGAGCGCACTTTCGAGGAAGACTTTGCACGGGTTGGGCGCTGGATCGAAGACTATCTCGGCGAGCCTGGCCGCTTTCCCGTCTTACCACGGGTCACGCCCGGCCAGATCGCCGCCGCCCTCCCCGACCACGCGCCCGAAGAGGGCGAGCCGTTCGAGCGGATCATGGCGGATTTCGAGCAGATCATCGTTCCCGGAATCACGCATTGGAATCATCCGCGCTTCTTCGCCTACTTTGCAACGAGTGCCGCACCGGCAGCAATTGCCGCGGAAGCGCTCGTCGCCGCACTCGATGTCAAGGTCATGCTGTGGCGCACGTCCCCGTCGGCCGCGGAGCTCGAATCGGTGGTGATGCGCTGGCTCGGGCGCTTGATCCACGTGCCGGATACGTGGACCGGGGTCATCTACGACACCGCCTCAGTTGCGGGATTCACCGCGCTTGCCGCTGCGCGCGAAGCACTCGGCTTGGACATTCGCGAGGCCGGGATGAGTGGGCGCAATCTTCCGGTGCTTCGGGTGTACGCAACCGCGCACACGCATTCGCACATTGAAAAAGCGGCGATAGCGCTGGGTATCGGGCGGCGCAACGTCGTCGCCGGCGCCTGTGACGACGCCTACCGCATGGATCCGCAGGCGCTCGCACGCGCGATTTCCGACGATCGCGCAGCCGGCCGGCTACCGTTGGCGATTGTCGCGACGGTCGGCACGACCTCGACCACCTCCAGCGACCCGGTTGCGCCCATGCGCGAGATCACGCGCGC
>PMUE01000074.1 GCA_003167055.1 Vulcanimicrobiota bacterium
GTCGAGCACCTTGGGCCCAGCCCTCACCGAACGCGCAATCGGCCAGGGACGGGCGTTTTATGCGGCGCTGCCGCTGGGGTACCTGCGCGCGCACAGCGATGGTTTCCCCTTGCAGATCGCGATTCAACGCGTGATCATCGATGCCGCATCGACACCGCATTTGGCGGCCGCACCGCGCGGCGAGGGCGCAATCATCGTCAACTGGCACATCGACTCCAATAGCGAGTGGGCCGGCATCCCGCACCTCGCACACGCGGGATTGTTGCGGTCCGACATCCGCTATGACTTCGACGTGACGGCCGGTCCCGATCGCGACCACCCGGGCGACGACGAGGGCTTTGATGCCTGCGGTGCTGGAGCGCCCTATCTCCGCACCATCGAACGGTACGGCACGATCGGCTCGCATGGCGGGTGGCTGCACAACGGTTTTGCGTGGGCCGTCGAAGCGCATCGTATCAGCAACAGCCGGATGCAAACATTGATCGATAAGAACGACGCGTGTCTGCAGAAAATGACCGGCAAAGCTGTCCGAGACTACGCCGCGCCGGACGGCGCGCACCCCCAACCAGCGATGACGCGCGCCCTCGAAGCGCTCAACATCCCGGCGTATTACTACACCGGCGACACCGGCTCGGCGGCCGAGCGCGCGCTGTACAACTCTTCCCTCGTGTCGCAAAACACTTGGGCGTTTCCGATTGAGCCGTATGGTCCGTACGCCTCGCTCGCGGAGATGCGCCGCGCCGACGTGCCGCCCGCACAAGTCAAGGCGTGGCTCGATAGCGTGATGGATGAGGCGGCCCGCGATCGAACCGTGCTGCTCTTCTACAGCCACTCCTACGACATGCAGTACGCGGCATACGACGGCCCCTTCAACCAATTTCTCAACCGGCTTGCACGCGCGCAACGCGATCGCGCCGTCCACGCAACCGTCATGAGCGACGCCAGCGCCTTTCTCTCGCGGCTGATCGGCACCACCAGTGCGTTCGTCCTCGACGGCAACCGCGTCGAGGTGCGCCTGCACAACAGCCAAGGCTTGCGCGATGTGGCCTTTGCGCTGCCTAAGTCGTGGGTGACGCCGGATCTGCGCTTGCCGCCGAACCTCCGGCGCGGTCGCAGCGACGCGCGCTTTGACTACTTCTGGATTGCCACCGACGATCGAACGATGCAGTGGGCCTATTCCTTAACGAAAGGGCCGATAGCATGCGATTGCGATCGCTGAGCGTTCTCATCGCATTCCTGGCCGCGTTGTGCGTACCGGCACACGCCGACGAACCGGCGGCAACCTTCTCGTTGGACGGTACCACGACCGCGCTCACGCCCGGCGCAACCTATGGGCCATGGGATTGGATGATCGGTGCCTATCGCACGACCATCGGCGATGACAAGCCCGGGCTGCAAATCATTACTCGCAGCGATCGCGACACCGGCGCGCCGACGTCCGGAACGTCGTACATCTTCGACGACTACCATCAATTCTCCGAACATGCCTATGGCTATGCATCGCTCCAGCTCTCGAGTGGGCAGATCTTTCCGACGCGCGGACTGTACGTTGAAGGCGATGCCGCCGTCGCGACAGGCGTTGCGTTCGGCACCGGCATCGGCTGGCTCGCCAATCCCGACGGCTCGTCGCAGCAATTCATGAGCATCGGACCCACGGCGTATTTTCCGCACGGGAACGTTACGCTGCGGTTTCTTCCGCTGTGGACACACGGCGACATGGGCGCATCGTCGTTTCTCGCATCGGCGACGGTTGGTGACGAAGGTCATACCTCGGCCACACTGACGCTGCAAGACGGCGTCGAGCCGACCTATGCCGCCAATGCGGTGCTGCTCACCACCGGCCTTGCGGAGCGCGCGTTCGCGGCGGAACTGACCACCCGGCACTTCATCACTCCGCGCTTCGGGTACGACGTCGGGCTATCATACGCCAACGTCACCGATCGCCAAACCAACGCCTTCGTCTATTCAAGTTTCGGCTTCACCTTCGGAGTTGTCTGGGGACGACCGGCGCCGCCGCCAAAGGTCCAGCCGTAAGCCGTCACGCCGGACGGCGTAGTTCCCACGCTTCCCGGTTTAGCACGTAGCCGAGCACGTCGACCGGATGACCGCCGACGGTGGCACCGTGCGGGAGCACGCCGTCTTCTTCGAAGCCCGCTCGAGCGAGCACGGTACGCGACGCAGCGTTCTCGGGCACGCAATACGCGCGCAGCTTGCGCAAATGCAGACGCGAGAACGCTTCCGCAGCAAGCGCGCACACCGCTTCGGTTGCGATGCCGCGACCGCGATACGACTGCACGATGCTATACCCGATTTCCGCCGACGAGCTGACGCGCTCCCCGACGCGCAACGACCCCCAGCCGACCGGTTCGCCGATGCCTTCAAAACCGATGAGCCACTCGAAGCGACCCCACGCGCCGGGCTCGAGCCGCTGTGGCCGTGAGGCAACCATGCGCCCGAATTGCACCAGATCGACCTCGGGCAAATCTTGAAACTCGCGCAGCCCCGGCTGGCGCAGCATCTGCCACAGGACGGCCGCGTTGTGCGGCGTCACCGGGACCAGCCGCAGCCGCTCGGTTAAAAGTGTGCGCATAGCCCTAGACATTTTCCCTCGCGCGCGTGATCCATGCGTAGAGGAGGGATATCCCAATGGTCGATTTGATGGCGACGGTCACGAGCCGCCCCTCGTACTTCATGGGGACCCACACGCATGCCGAGCATGAGGAGTTCCAGGCGCAGACGGCGACTGGGCCGATCGACGTCATCGATAACGTCGACATTGCGCCGCGCGTACCGGTGAGCCCGGGCGATCAGATCGAGGTATGCGGCGAGATGGTTCGCGATTCGGGAAGATCCACGCCGATCGTGCATTGGACGCACCACGATCCCGCCCACCGCCACCCGGACGGCTTCATTCGCTTCCGGGGGCAGGTGTACGCGTAGCATTGCCTTTGAGCGAGAGCAGTTCGGGAACGGTTACGAAGCGGTAACCTTCGCGCCGCAAGCGCTCGATGATCAGCTGCGTCGCTTCGATCTCGCTATGCCGATCGCAAGTTTTGGCGGGTACATGACCATTCGCGCACACGATGCCGCGGTTGCCGTCGTGCAGCACGATGATCGCGCCGTCGTGGACGTACGGCACGATGCGGTCGGCAATGGTTTGCGGCGGCGGTTCTTCCCAATCGTTGGCCAACGGCACCGACCACATGACCGGTGTGTAGCCAAGCCGGCGCGCTTGCGCAAGCACGAGCCAGTCGCGCGCGCCGAACGGCGGTCGCATGATTCGCGTGTGCGCACCGGTAGCGCGATAGATCGCCGCGTCGGTTCTGGCCAGTGAGCTGCTCAGTTGCGCGGGGCTCATCAGGATCAAATGCGCGTGCGACCAACTGTGATTGCCGATTGCATCGCCGTCACGCACTTCTCGACGCACGATCGAGGGATACGCCGCGACGGCGCGTCCGACAAGGAAAAACGTTGCATGAACGTGCTCGCGCTCGAGCACCTCGAGAATGGCAGTGGTGTACGGCGGATTCGGACCGTCGTCAAACGTGAGCGCAACGACGCGCTGATCCGCCGGCCCGCTCACCAAGGTCGAACCGAAAAGCTGATTGCTGGGGTTCTCGGAAATCTCGTAGAGCCAAAAACCCGTCAACGCGAGCAACGCGCACGCCAGCAAGGTTTGGAGCGCAACGCGCCTCGCAACCATTACTTCGCGGTCCCCGCGAGCACCGACGCACGCACCTGCGCGACTTTCGCGCGAAAAGCGGGTGGTCCAAAGGCGAGAAAGTCGTTGACGATTTGTTGGTAGTGCGGATCGGCGAGCTGCGTGCTCGAGAGCTTGAGTAAATCGTTGGGGTTGGTCTTACGCAAATCGATCGAGTACTGACGCCCAGCCGTCGTCGCCCAATAGTGCGGATCGGTGAACACGATCGTGCGATCGCCTTGCTTGAAGTCTGCCACTTGCTTCACGTAGACGGTGTAATGCACGTTGGTGTTCCCGCGCGGCGGTTTGTCCATGAGATCCCAGACGCCGTCCTGCACGAGCTTGCCGAAGAAAAAGCTCACGTCGGTGATCGCGGTGGCCTGCGGCGGGCGAATCGTGATCTGCTTCCCGTTATACGAGCGAATACGATACGAGAACGTCGACTCGCCGTTGACATCCTGCATGTCGTACTCTTCTTCGAAGATCGGCGGCTTGTCGTAGTGGATCAGCAGCCGCGCGTAGAGGGCGCTGGGCTGATTCTTGACCTTCTCGACGGCGTTGAGGCTGGTGAACTCCGGGTGCCCCGCGTACAGGCGGATACCGACGACCGTCATCACGGCGACGAAAATGAAGATGGCCCACGGGACAACGGTGGTGCGGCGGAACATGACGGGCGTCTTTACGTATCTGCCGGCGCGGCTTCCTGGTCGAGCACGTCGTTCACGAGGCGGTCGGCGAGCTTGTTTTGCTTGCGCGGAACGTGTTTGATGTCGACGTGTTCAAAGCGCCGCACCAGCGCTTGGGCTTTGCGGTGCAACGGCTGCAGGTCGGCATGCTTCACGCGGTACTCGCCGCGCATCTGCTTGACGACGAGCTCGGAATCCAGCCGCACGGCAAGCCGCCGAATGCCACGCTCGGCAGCGCACTCGAGGCCGATGCACAGCGCCGTCCACTCGGCGACGTTGTTCGTAGCCGTCCCCAAATAGCGCCCGACCTCGTCGAGCACGACGCCGTCAGCGCCCACCAGGACGGCCCCGCTGGCCGCCGGCCCGGGGTTGCCGCGTGAGCCGCCGTCGGCAAAAAGGGTCGCGTCGGTGGGAAGCGCGTCAAAGAGCGTTGCCATATCGTTTTGACTGTGTTCGGCGTTGGTATAATCCAGCCATGCGACACGTTCTTTTGCGCGGCTTCGCCGCTCTCGCGCTCCTTTCGCTAACCCTTGTTCCGAACGCGGCCTGGGCAGCGAGTACGTTCTATGGCCTTGCCATTCACGTTTCGGCCAATAACATCAAAGTGCAGGATCCGCGTACCGGTCAGACCCTAAGCTTCGAGATCCTGCCGCAGTTCGATCAGGTCTTTTCGGGTGACGGAAAAACTACGTATCAAATGAAGGACGTCCATAACGGTCAATATGTCGGGATTATCTACGATCAAAAGGCGCTGGGCATCCGCCACGCCGACAAGATCTATATCATGAACAACCGCAACCAACGGATTAGCACCCCGTAATCGCTTCGTTCGCACTGTTACTCTCGGCGCCGCTGTTCGGCGGCGCCTTTTCCATATTCGGATAGTGCAAGGGCGGGCTTGGCCGGTAGGATAGGCCTATGAAGAAGCATCACGCCCTCCTCGGCGCGGCCGTTTTGGCGATCGCGCTCTATGCATCGCCCGCACCCGCCCAAGTTACGATGCCGAATACGCAGCCGACGGCGGCGAGCGAACAAGACATTCAGATGTTGCGCGAAAATATTCGTGCCGATCGCAAGAAGATCGTCGCCGCAAACATGAACCTCACTGCCGACGAAGCCACCAAATTCTGGCCGGTCTACGATCAGTACCAAGCCGACCTCAATAAGATCGGCGACGCGCGCTGGCAATTGATGAAAGAGTACGCTGTGAGCTATCCCAACGTGTCGGCGAGTCAAGCCCAAGCCTTCATGGCGCGCTCGACGCAAGTGGATCAGCAGATGATCGCGCTACGAGAGAAGTATGTCCCGATATTCGAAAAGGTGATCTCCGCCAAGCAAGCCGCGTTGTGGTATCAGATCGATCGGCAGATCGACTTGGTGGTCAACATGCAGTTGGCATCGATGCTGCCGCTGGTCGATCCGACGAAATAGCTCACGAAACGGCGACGTGCGCCATCTGGTCTCGAATTGGATCACCTCGATTCTCGAACGCCAACCCGACGGACGCTTAACCTGGCGTAGCAGCGCGGGAACCTAAATCGGAGGCGCGACGCGCAATGGCAGACTATGCTCAGTTCAAAAAAGCGATGGAAGAGTGGGGTCGACCAGATCGCCGGGCAACGCTTATCATTGAACAAGACGGCGAAGCGCACGCTCGCGTAACGGTGGTGCCCGCAGGCAAGAACGCGGGAGCAGCGTCACAAACCGTGCGAATCGGATTCACGCAACCCAACGCCCTTGATGACGCTCAAGAACAAATCCGCGGCATCGTCGACGACATCAGCGCGTAGGCCGAGACCGGCTCTCCGCGACGCCCGCTTCCACTCCCGCTGCCTGATAGAGAGTGTGCGCGCGCTGCCAGAACGCCGTAGCCTCTTTCCCTTGCGCCTCGAGTGAAAGCGCGTAACCGCGAAGGGCGTTAGCTAGATCGAGATCGAGACGATCCTGGCGCGCTTCATATAGCACAAGCGCGCGCTCGTAACGGCGATCGGCCTCGTGGTAACGCTCAAGCCCGCGTAGGATATCACCGACGTGACGAACTGCGTGGGCTTCACCTAATGTGTCGCCTTCACGCGCGTACGCGTCGGCAGCGCGCTGGTACGCGCCCAAGGCGCCCTCGGTATCACCTGCGTTGCGGAGGCTATACGCGCTGCGTTCTTGAGCCTCGGCCGTCTCCATAACGTTATTATACACGTAAAGCAAAGAAGCGTATCGCTATTATGCGATACGCTTCTTCACTTCATGGTCGGGCTGACAAGATTCGAACTTGCGACCTCTTGACCCCCAGTCAAGCGCGCTAACCAAGCTGCGCCACAGCCCGAGGAAGCCGAACGAACCCGCGTTCATCCGGCAGCGTTACCTACTTGCGCTTCGCGCTTTTCTTTTTGCTCGTGGATTTCTTTGCGCTACTCGAGCGTCCGCCACCCACCGCATCTTTGAGCGACTTGCCCGCAACGAACGCCGGCACTTTGCGTGCGGCAATCTTGATCTTCTCACCCGTTTTGGGATTGCGTCCTTCGCGCGCCTTGCGGCTGCGAACGACAAAGCTGCCGAACGGCGTCAACGCAACGCGGTCGCCCTTCTGCAGTGCCGTCTTGATCTCTTCGAGGATCAAGTCGACGACTTCACCTGCCTGGCGTTTCGAAATTCCGACTTCGCCGGCCACGGCATCAATCACATCGGCTTTAGTCAAACTACCTGTCTCCTTCCAGGGAGGGGTTATACGAAGGGGCTGGCCCCGGTCCTTTAATTTTCGGTCTTTTGCGCAAGCGCGCGTAGCGCCAGCACGTAGGAAAGCGGCCCAAAACCCGAGACGCTTCCGATGCACGATGCGGCGGTGACGCTGATGCGCCGGTGCGCTTCGCGCCCGGCAATATTCGACAAGTGCACTTCGACGATCGGAATCTGCACCGACGAAATCGCATCGGCAATAGCATACGAGTAGTGCGAGAACGCGCCCGGATTGATCACGACACCGTCGTAGCTGCTGCGTGCATCGTGAATGGCGTTGATGATCTCGCCCTCGCCGTTGTGCTGCACGCAATCCACGCTCACGCCGAGGTCGCGCGCCGCGACGGCGATGAGCTCGTTGACCTCGGCCAAGGTCAAGCTGCCGTAGATCTCGGGCTGACGTTCGCCGAGTAAATTGAGATTCGGCCCGTGTATGACGAGAACGCGCATGTTGCGGTAGTTCTCAGAAGGAAAAGCCCGCGCCTTCGGCCGAGGACGCTGGATGCCCGATCTCATCGTTAGCGCGTCCGCACCGCAGGCCGGTATCGCCATCGCCGCCGCCATCACCACCGACCTCGTCGCGGAGATTCGCAGCCGCCACGATCTCTCGCCGCTCGTCACTGCGGCCGTCGGCCGACTGACGACCGGCGCGGCGCTGCTCGGCGTCGCGCTCAAGGGCAGCGAACGGATTACGCTGCAGATGTCGGGCGATGGCCCGGTGGGTTCGATCGCCGCTGACGCCTGGCTGCTCGAGCCGGATGTGCTTGGTGCACGCGGCTATGCCGCCAATCCGCACGCCGATCTTCCGCTCAATGCAAAGGGCAAGTTCGACGTCGCCGGCGTGATCGGCGCGGGATCGCTGCAAGTGACGAAATCGCACGACGTGGGCCAGCCCTATGTCGGCGTCGTCCCCTTCTACTCCGGCGAAGTTGCCGAAGACATTGCATCGTATCTGATCAACTCCGAACAGATTCCCAGCGTCGTCGCGCTGGGTGTGCTCGCGAATCCGAATGGCGTGCGCGCGGCGGGCGGCGTGCTCGCGCAAGTGCTCCCCGGAGCCGACGAACGCGCGATCGCTGCGTTGGAAGAGCGCGCGCTCGCGATGCCGCCGGTGACCAAACTCATCGACGAAGGCGCTGACGCGCATGCGCTGTTGCAAGCGCTCGCCGGTCCGATCGAGCTGCGCGCGCATCGCACGCTCGAGATTCGGTTTTCGTGCACGTGCACGCGCGAGAAGGTCGAGGCCGCGCTGCTCAGCATGGGCGCGGATGAACTGCGCTCACTCGCCGACGAACGCTCTGAATCGGAAGCGTCGTGCGAGTTCTGTAAGAAACGCTACGTTTTTACCGCCGACGAGTTACGCCAGCTCGCGCAACGAATAGCTTAGCTAAAACTCTAGCTCGGGTTCGAAGAGGCGCACGAGACTCTTCGGCGTGCGATACGGTTCGATGCGCTGCCAAAAAGCTTCGCGAATGAACGGCCCGTCGTTGAAGTACCACCAACCGCATTCACAACGGATCGGCGGCGCGTCCACCTGCGGATACGGATACTCGCGCTTGCAGCGCTTGCAGACGAATTTTTTATCGGCCATTATTCCCTTCCTATGGAACGATACGAGCGAACCGCCGCGATCCAACCGAAAGCACCGCCGGCTCGTCCGCCGTCCACGCCGCTCGCGGGTCGTCCACGACTATACCATCCACCTTCACGCCATTCCCCGAGATAAGTCGCTCGGCCGCTCGGCGGCTTTCGGCGAAGCCGGCGCGCACCAGAACGTCGGCAACACGCCGCGCATCGCCACGCGCGACCTCGGGCAAATTGTCCTGGGGAATCTCTTTGCGCTGCACCGTGCGCTCGAAATACGCGCGGGCCGCAGCCGCAGACGCTGGGCCATGATAGCGCGCGACGATCGACTCGGCCAACGCCTTCTTAGCGTCGATCGGATTGGTCGTTCCCGCTGCGAGCGCGTCACGCAGGGCGTCGGCTTGCGCTTGGCTCTGGAAGGCCGCCAGCCGCGCGTAGGTCGGCATCAGGTCGTCCGGCATCGACATCAGCTTGCCGAATTGCGTTTGCGCATCTTCGGTGATTCCGACGTAGTTGCCCAGCGACTTGCTCATCTTCTTCTCGCCGTCGAGGCCGACCAAGAGCGGCACCGTCGCGCAAATCTGCGGGAGTTGGCCGTAGTCGCGCTGGAACTGTCGTCCCAGTAACAAGTTGAAGAGCTGATCGGTGCCGCCCAGTTCGACGTCGGCTTCGATCGCGATCGAGTCGTATGCTTGCGCCACCGGATACAAAAACTCGTGCAGCGAGATCGCGGTTCCGGCGTCGTAGCGGTTGTGAAAATCGTTGCGCTCGAGCATCTGCGCAACGGTAACGTGGGAAACGAGGCGCACGATATCCGAGAAATCCAGCTTGGCTAACCACTCGGAGTTGTAGCGAATCTTCACCCGATCGAGATCCAGTACTTTCCCGGCCTGATCGCGATAGCTTTGCATGTTGGCTTCGATTTGTTCGCGCGAAAGCGGCGGCCGCATCGCGTTGCGGCCACTCGGGTCGCCGATGCTCGCGGTGAAGTCGCCGATAATCAACGTCACTTCATGCCCGGCCTGGGCGAAGCGCTGCAATTTGTCCAACACGACCATGAAGCCCAAATGCAGATCGGGACTGGTCGGATCGATCCCGAGCTTGACCCGAATCGGCCGCCCGAGTTTTAGGCGCGCACGGAAATCCTCGACGGTCTCGACATGTTCGAAACCATCGAGCAGGTACTCGACGTCGGAGCCTCGCGGGTTGGCGGTCACGCGAGTTCTATTATCGTCACGCCGCCCGAGCCCTCGTCCTCCCGGCCGTAGCGGATACTCTTGACCGACGGATGCGTGCGAAGATACT
>PMUE01000165.1 GCA_003167055.1 Vulcanimicrobiota bacterium
CGAACAGCGCGAAGCCGCCGTCCGGGAGCGCCTTCGACGCCGCGACCGGCAAACGGATTTGGGATTGGAAAACGGTCCCCGGCCCCGGCGAGCCGGGACACAACTCCTGGGCCGGCGACTCCTGGAAGCGCGGCGGCGCCGCCATCTGGAGCGGCATCGCGATCGACGCCGCATCGAACACGCTCTACGTGGACGCCGGCAACCCGCAGCCGGACTTCCTCGGCACGATTCGCGCCGGTGCGAACCTGTACAGCAACTCGATGGTCGCGCTCGACATCAGCGGCTCCAGGCCGAAGATGAAGTGGTATCACCAATTCATACCGCACGACACACACGATTGGGATCCCGCCATGCCTCCGGTGCTGTTTACCGGCAGCGTCGGCGGCGCGTCGCGGAGTCTCGTTGCCTCGGGCGACAAGGGAGGTAACTTCTGGGTCCTCGATGCCGGAACCGGAAAGGTCGTCTATCATCTCGCAGTGAGCACCCAGCGTGGCCAAAACACGCAGCCGAGCAAGGCCGGCGACATCGCGTGTCCCAACACCAACGGCGGTGTTGAATTCAACGGCGGAAGTTATATGCCGGAGACCAATGCGTTCTATGTGCCCAGCGTCGACCAATGCGGCATTTGGACATCACCCGGAACGGCGGTATATCTCGCGGGCCAGTTCTACCTCGGTGGTGCGTTTCCCAAGCTTTACGGACCGAGCACCGGGTACATGAGTGCAGTCGACATTGGCACCGGAAAGTTCATGTGGCGTAAGCACCTGGCGTTTCCGCAGATCGGTGGAGCACTGTCGCTTTCGAGCGGCATCGTCTTTACCGGTGGTGTGAATGGAGACTTCACGGCCTACGACGCAAAAACCGGAAACGTTTTGTGGCACTATCCAATGGGCCTGACGATCCAAGCACCCGCGAGCTATTACGAGCTCGACGGAAAACCGTACATTGTCGTGGGAGCGGGCCCGGCGGGTGTCAACTTCGCCGATCCGCGTTTCGGGCAGGGTGCCCCGACGCTCGAAGGCAGCTATGCGCATCCGGTGAATGCGGTCATCACCGCGTTTACCACGCCGTAGTGAGGAAGGCTTCGATGCGTACGATGCTCGCGTTGCTCGTCTTCGCGTTGACGCTGACGTGCGCAACGTCGGCGCAGCCACCGCGCGACGACCACGGCAACGCGCTCGCCGCACTCGGCGAGGTGCAAACGGCGGTCGGCGCGATCGTGCGCATCGAGGACGGAAACGAAACTGGCCGTATCGCCTATCAGGGCGCGGCGCGCCGCGCCCTCAATGCGGTCAACGGGGCACTCAGCTATGTCGATACCATGCTCGATCAGCGCGCAACACCGCGATGGCAGCCCGCCGTCGAAGGCGCGAAAGTCAACCTTCTCGAGGCGCAAGAAAACCTGAAAGACGCAATCGCTGAGCACGAGATGGAGGATTACCAAACCGATCTCACGCGAACGCTCGCAAGTCTTGCGCTCGCCGTTGGGCGACCTTCGCAAGACGGCGTTCTTGGGGGGCTGAGTGGCGCGCTTGCAAACACCGACCTCGCGGTGCCGGCGGGTGCGATACGCGTCGACGGTTGCTCTGCGCCCACGCGCTCGCCGGCTTATGGCGTGGTCGCGGGGCGGCTGGTATACGTTGCGCTACCGCGCGCGGCAGCCGCCGCGCAGATCCCCCTAAATCTTGACGTGCGGTCGGTTACCGTCCACGGTGGCGACATCGTGCTCTATACCGTGCACGCCTCGGCGTGCAAACGTCAGCGCACGCGAGAGGTCGCGATGACGACGCGGTCAGTTCCGCCGCTTTACACGGCAACTCAAGCTCACGCCGGCAAAATCGTCTACGCGCGATATTGTCTGCAATGTCACGGTGCCGACCTTCAAGGGACCGCCGGTCCGGCGGTTGCCGGCACGGAGTTCCTGAAAAATGCGAAGTTCGACGGTTGGACGATGAGCGACGTACGAACGACGGTCTTCCTGAACATGCCGTTCTCGAATCCAGGTTCCCTGACACCAAAGCAGTACGCCGACGTGATGGCCTTCCTGCTTGCCTCGAGCTGCTATCCCGCTGGTGCGACGCCGTTTCCTCAGACCGTCCGAGCTTCGTTCGCGTCGATCAGCATCGGCCCGATCAGCGGCGTACATGCAACCAATCCAAAGATCGGAACCTGTGCCGTCAAATAACGCGCCGCGGTGAACAAGCTTCGCATTGGTGTTGACGTCGGCGGCACGTTTACCGACGTCGTCGCCATCGACGCGGAGCGCGGCACATTGGTTGCGCGCGTCAAGGTGCCGACCACGCACGATGCACCCCAAGGTGTCGCCGCCGGCATCATTGCGGGCATCGAACGAATGCTCGACGAGAGCGGCGTGAATGCGGCCGACGTCGCGTTCATCGCGCATTCCACGACCCAGGCGACGAATGCGCTGCTCGAAGGCGACGTTGCGCGCGTCGGGGTGGTTGGGCTCGTGCCGCTCGGCGGCTGGCTCGCGCGCGCGCAGATGCGCTTTCGCCCGGTCGCACTTGCGCCGGGCCACTCGTTTTCACCGCACATCGCATTTGCTCGCGCGCGCGATGCCGGCGCGCTCGAACGGGTGCTCGACGAATTCGTCCGTGAGGGCATCGAAGCGGTGGCGGTCAGCGAACCGTTCGGCGTCGACCATCCGCAACGCGAGCGCCACGCGGTCGCATCGGCACGCTCGCGCGGCATGCTTGCTACCAGTGGACACGACGTAACCGCGGTGTACGGCCTGCGCGCGCGTACCCGAACCACCGCCCTCAATGCCGCCATTTTGCCGAAGATGGTGCGGACCGCGGAGATGACGCGTGCGGCCGTTGAGCGCGCGTCGATTGCCGCGCCGCTGATGATCATGCGCAGCGACGGCGGGGTAATGGACGTGCGCGAGGTCATGCGCCGGCCGATCCTTACGATGCTTTCCGGCCCCGCCGCCGGCGTAGCCGGCGCGCTGCTGCATGAAAACGTCACCGACGGCATCTTTCTCGAGGTCGGCGGCACGAGCGTCGATTGCTGTGTGATCCGCGGCGGCCGCCCGCAGATTCGCTCGGCGCGCATCGGCGGTCATCGGACGATGCTGCACACGATCGATTCGCGCACGCTGGGGATCGCGGGCGGCAGCATGCCGCGTGTCGATTCGCGCGGCATCGTCGACGTCGGGCCGCGCTCGGCGCACATCGCCGGTGCTCGTTATGCCGCTTTTTGTGCGGACGGAGATTTTGTGGATGCGCGACTGGAGCGCTTTGCCCCGTCGCCGCACGATCCGCCCGATTACGTGCGCTTCATCCTACGCGACGGCACGTATGCAACGGTCACACCGACCTGCGCGAGCAATCTGCTCGGCTACGTTCCCGATGATGCGTTCGCGCGCGGGAACGAACGCGCCGCACGCGCGGCATTTGCGCTGTTGGCTCGCGAGTTCGGCGGTGACGCGGAGTCGCAGGCGCGGCGTCTGCTCGAAATCGCCGGAGCGAAGGTGCATGGCTGCATCGACACTTTGATCGCCGAGTACGGACTCACCCGCGAAGGGCTCGATCTCGTCGGCGGTGGCGGCGCTGCAACCGCGCTCGTTCCGTTCGTCGCGGAACGTTACGGATTCGCGCACCGGATCGCGCGCGACGCGGAGGTCATCTCGCCGATCGGCGTGGCACTCGCCCTCGTCCGCGACGTTGTTGAGCGCACAATCGTCAATCCGCAGCCCGAAGATATCGTGCGGATTCGCCGTGAGGCGTCCGATCGGGTGATCGCCGCCGGTGCGGCACCGGATCGCGTTGAGGTCAGCGTCGAAATCGACGCGCAGCACAACCGCGTGCGCGCGACGGCGTCTGGTGCAACGGCACTGGTCGAGGCGGCGAGCGCTGCGACGACGCTGCAGGTCGAACGAAGCGGAGATCTCGTGCGCATCATCGACGAGCGCGGCGTCGTGCGGCTGGCGCTACGCGGAGCGCGGGTGACGCAAACGGTGGTGGGCGCCCTCGATCAGCGTCTTGAATCGGCGATGGAGTCGGCGACCTCATTCGGCGACGTCGGACGCGCACTGCCGGACCTCTACATTCTCCATCGTGGCCGGATCGCGGATTTCAGTGGCCTGGGCAGCATCGACCAGGCGCGCGCGCTGGTGCGCGAAGAGGTCGCCGGTCGTGATCCGGATGACGCCGTGACGATTATCACCCTGAGGCGATGCGCGTAGCTGCTTCGTCCTTGCCGACCGTGCTGTGCGAGCGGCTGTAAGTAAAGTACACGATCAGTCCGACGAGCATCCACACGATGAAAGCAAATATCGGCAGCGGGAGGCCGAGGATGTACTTCACGTCGATGACAAGACCGAGGGCCTTCGCCAATAGCGGAGACCAGATCGGCGCGAGAAACAGGAGGCCCGAAAGAATCACGGAGATCACCGGAATGAGCATCGGCCCTCCGGGAACTTGGTAACCGCTCGTTGAGGGATAGCGCTTGCGCAGGATCGGCAGCGCGATCGAGACGAGCACGAATGCGAAGAGGGTGCCCGTATTCGTGAGCTCGCCCAGGATGCTAATCGGAGTCAACGACCCAGCGATCGCGATCAGAAGGGTGAAGATGATCGTCGTGATCGTCGGCGTCCGGAACTTTGGGTGGACTTTTGAGAAGAAAGCGGGCAACAGACCGTCGCGTGACATCGCAAAGAAGACGCGAGTCTGCCCGAACATCATGACGAGTAAGACCGTCGTAAGGCCCGCGATCGCGCCGAGAGCGATAATCGCCCCCGCCCATGGCATGCCGATTTGATCGATCGCGTACGCGACCGGCTGCGGCACGTTGAGATGGTTGTACGGAACGATCCCTGTCAGGATCGCCGAGACGATAAGGTACAGTACCGTACAAACCGCAAGGCTTCCGATAATGCCGATCGGCATGTCCTTTTTCGGATTGACCGATTCTTCGGCTGCGGTCGATACCGCGTCGAAACCAATGTAGGCGAAGAAGACGAAGAATGCGCCGAAGAACGTTCCGCCGAGCGTGTACGGAAAATAGGGCGACCAATTTGCGGTATTCACGTGGCCGACACCGATTGCGATAAAGAACAGGACGACACAGACTTTGATTGCGACGATGACGTTGTTGACAACGGCCGATTCGCGCGTTCCGCGGTAGAGCAAAACGCCGATGAGACAGATGATGCCGAATGCAGGCAGATTCATGATTCCATGCATCGGTTCGCCCATGGGTCCCGTGTCCCACGGATTGTGCATCAGCGATTGGGGGATCTGCAACCCGGTAATGTTCCTTACGACGGTGTAGAAGTATCCAGACCAGCCGACGCTGACCGTGGCGGCGCCGAGTGCATACTCGAGCACGAGGTCCCAACCGATGATCCAGGCGATGAACTCGCCGAGCGAGGCGTAGGCAAACGTGTACGCGCTACCGGCAATCGGCACGCGGCTCGCTACCTCTGAATAGCAGAGGGCAGCGAAGGCGCTCACAAATCCGGCGATGATGAACGAGACCGTCAGCGACGGGCCGGTGTATTTGGCCGCGGCGACGCCGGTAAGCACGAAAATGCCGGTGCCGATGATGGCGCCGATGCCCATCGCGATCAGCGAGACGGGACCAAGCGTCTTCTTGAGACTGTGGGAGCTGTCTTTGGTCTCGGCCAAGAGCCGCTCGAGCGGCTTCACACGTTGTAGCAGCATTAAGGAGCCTCCGAAGGAGTTGCTGTACCAATTGCGAGCGCTTCGCTCGCTCTAAGATGAGGAGCGAGGAGGAAGCGATGCCTCTGTGCATCGTGACCGACGCAGCGACGATGGATTGAGCGAGCGAACCGCTCGCCCTGCGGGTTTGCACCGAAAGCGCGCACCTGCTTCGTCGCCGGCTCCCTCACAGACCGCGGGGTATGCTCGGTCGCCGGCTTCTCACATCTGCGCGTTTCCGGTGCAAACAATTGGTGCATGAACTTCTTCGGAGGCTCCTTTGGGCAGCGGAATACTTGTCTTAACAGGCGTACCCCTGCGTGGTGGGTACCGCAGGGGCATATGACGTGCTTATCATCGGCGGCGGCAATGCCGGGTGCGCGGCGGCGCTGGCGGCGTCGCGTCACGGTGCGCGCACGCTGCTGATCGAACGCTACGGGTTCCTGGGCGGAACGGCGACGGCGGCGATGGTCGGACCGTGGATGACCTTTCACTCGGGAACCGAGCGCATCGTCGGCGGCATCGCGCAAGAGATCGTCGAGCGCTTGATGCGTCGCGGTGCGTCACCCGGCCACATCACTGACTCCTCGGATTACGTTCCGACGATTACACCGTTCGATCCGGAAATTCACAAAGCGCTGCTGTTCGAAATGATGCGCGAAGCCGGCGCGGAGTTGTTGTTGCACGCCTGGTTTCTCGGCACGCACGTCGAGGGCGATCGCGTCGTCGGCGCGAGCGTTGCAACGGTTGGCGGCGGCCGCAGTTATCGCGCGCGTGTGGTCATCGATGCGACCGCCGACGCGCACGTCGCGGCATCGGCCGGCGTGCCGACGCAACAAGGCGATGAGCGCGGGCGCGTGCAGCCGGCGAGTTTGATGTTTCGTCTCAGCCACGTCGATCTCGCGAAGACCGCCACCTACGTGCGGATGCATGCCGATCAGATGCGCACCTCGCTCAAGGCGCACGAGCGTACCGCCCATACGCTGACGGCCGTCGCGGGATTGTACGACCTGTGGTCGCAGGCGCAAGCTGATGGACTCGTCGATGTCCCGCGCGAACTGGTTTCGTTTTTCATCTCGCCGTATCCCGACGAGGTGACCGTGAACATGACACGCGTGACGGATATCGATCCGCTCGATCCGGTCGACCTTACGCGCGCCGAGGTCGAGTCGCGCCTGCAAGTGATGCAGTTGCTGCAGTTCTTCCGCGAGCGCGTGCCGGGATTCGAGAATGCGCGCATCGCCGCGACCGGCACGCAAGTCGGTATCCGCGAGTCGCGCCGCATCGAGGGGCGCTACACGTTGACGGCCGATGACGTGCTGCGCGCGCGGCAGTTTCCCGACGCCGTTGCGCGCAGCGCGTATCCGATCGACATCCACAATCCGTCGGGAAGCGGCACGACCACGCATCGGCCGCCGCCGGGATCGAGCTACGAAATTCCGTACCGCTGCTTGGTGCCGATCAATCGCGAGCAGTTGCTCGTTGCCGGCCGGTGTATTTCGACCACGCACGAAGCGCTCGCGTCGACGCGTCTTACCCCGACGGTGATGACGCTCGGGCAAGCCGCCGGCACCGCAGCAGCACTCGCGAGCGAACGCAGCGTCGCGGTTTCGGAAATCGATACCGATCTCTTGCGGTCGACGTTGATGGCCGACGGCGTTGATTTGCGCAGGACGGCGTGAACCCGGCGCTGGATGCTGCGCGCGGCTATGGCGTCGAGGTCGTCCTTGAGGATCTCGGCGATTGGGGTGCAACCGAGTTGCGCTCGGAGTACGATCCGTTGGGGCCGCAGATTCGCATCAACGCACGCGTCGTGCTGCGGTATTGCGGTGACGCGCGCGAAGAATTCGTCGCGCGCTGCGTGTTCCACGAGCTGTATCACCATCGCGAAGCGATCGGCGAGGTGCGCCGCATGCACAGCCGTCGCGCGCGCGAAGAAGCCGCCGACGCCTTCGCTCGCGCGATGCTCGCGCTGCGCGGGCAATCGTGAGCGTGATACGCGCGATGCTCTTTGCCGGTATCGACGGCGGACAGAGCGGCACGACGGCCGCGATCGGCGACGGAACGCGCGTGCTCGCACGGGGAACGAGCGGCGCCGCCGACGAGATCGGCGTCAGTGAGGATTCCACGCGATTGCGTGACGCGCTCGAAGGTGCACTTGCCGCTGCGCTCGCGGCCGCGGACCTTCCGCCGGATTCGCGTTTCGATGCCATTGTTGCCGGTGTCTCGGGATATGAGGGACACGTCTACGGTCTGCCGCCGCGGCTTCCGTCGCAACGCTGGGTCTTGATGCACGACGCCCCGATCGCGCATGCGGGCGCGCTTGGCGGCGCGCCGGGCGTGGTGGTGATCGCCGGCACCGGATCGGTTGCGTATACGGTAGCACCGGACGGCCGCACGAAGACGACCGGCGGATGGGGCTATCTTTTCGGCGACGAGGGCAGCGCCTTTTGGACGGTACGAACGTCGATCGAGCGTGCGATTGCGCAGGGCGAAGCGCGAGCGGCCCCGCTGCTCGAATACTTCAACGTCGTGAGCATTCGCGAGCTGGTGCGTGCCTTCTACAGCGGCGAGATTTCGCGCGAGCGCCTGGCGTCGTTCGCTCCGGTTGCGTTAGCCGACGAAGAGGTCGCTGACATATCGGCGAGCGAGCTAGCCGCGCTCGCCGCACGCGCGGTACTCGAACGTCCATGTTCGGTGGCCTTCGTGGGCGGAATGCTGCGCAATACTTCGTTTTTGCAACGCGTGCACGAACGTGCGCGCGCACTGTTACCCGATTGCAAGTTCGTCGAGCCGGTCGCCGGCCCGGCCGAGGGCGCGCTGATCCTGGCGCAACGACTGTGAAAACACTCGAACGTTTGCGGGGCGGCCTGATCGTATCTACCCAAGCCTGGAGTGGTTCGGCGATTGACGATCCGCTCGTGCTCGCCGCTATGGCGGACGCGGCGCAACGCAACGGCGCAGCCGGCGTGCGGATGCAAGGCGTCGCGAACCTGCAAGCGGCGCGCACGCGGCTGCGCGTGCCGATGATCGGCTTGATTAAGATCGATTATCCCGGCTTCGCACCGTACATCACGGCCACGGTTGAAAACGCGCGCGAGGTCGCCGCGTGCGGCGTCGAGATCGTCGCGTTCGACGCGACGGCACGACCGCGTCCCGATGGCTCGACGGTAGAGACCCTGGTCGCCGCGATCCACGACGCGGGCTGTATCGCGATGGCCGACTGCTCGAGCGCCGGGGACGCGCTTGCCGCTTTTGCCGCCGGCGCCGAGATACTCGCT
>PMUE01000239.1 GCA_003167055.1 Vulcanimicrobiota bacterium
TATCGGCGCGCACGCCCGGCCGATGCCGCAGCGTCGCCGCGGCAGCGAGCGGATTGCCGGTCGCGATCAGCGTCGCATATCCCGCAGCAGCGAGCTTCGCCGCCACGACACGGCCTCGCGATGACGGGCCGGCACCGGGCTCGAGAATGACGATCCCTGGAACAGCGGCGACGGTGGACGCGACCGTTGCGAGCAGCGTAGCGGCGAGCAACATCCCTTGAACGAGGAGGCGCATGCGTTGCGTTATGTGTTGCGGGGTATGTTAGCGCACGATAGCGCAGCAGTCGCGCTCTGAGTCGACGCGACGACGATTGCGAAGTGACCGTTCATGAGATACGACAGCCGAACATTTCGAACCACGCCAGACCCGGTTCCGTTGATAACACTACCCAGCTGATACTCGCCGTACGGGTAGAGCTGCGCGCACTGACCTTGACGAATCTGCCCAATCGAGTGTGAAGAGCTTTCCGAAAGATTGATCGCAACGGTAACATCGTGACCGGCCTGCGTAAGCGTCGCACTTCCCGAGGCGCTGCCCAGCCCTTTTCCCGGCTGCATGGGCACGACGATCCTTCCGCCGGCCACGCTGGTACTCGAGGCGAAGGCGGCAGCGCTAACCGCAATCGGCGTGCCGCTCGGGGACGGTGCGAGATACCTTGCAATGAAGGCGGCGATCGTGTTTACGACGTTCGCCTTCTGTTGTGGGGTGCCGTCGCCGTAGAGCGCGTCAAAAGCGTGTTCGGCGCCCGCGTACGTCACAAGCGTCACGTTCACGCCGTTCCGTTTCGCGTTTCGCGTGAGCGCGACGCACGACGCCAGCGGAACATGCGAATCGAACGTCCCAATCGTGATGAGCAATGGAATTGCGGTGCGATACGCGCCGTTATTGGGGCGCTCCGGCGCCGTTCCGCCTTTCCAGGCACCATAGGGGTCCTGACAGTAGCCGTAATCCGCAACGGCCATCTTGAACGGCAGCGGTCGCGCGCGACCGGCGCGCTCGACGATCGCCTGCAGCACGGCGGTGCCGCCACCGGATCGACCGATGACGCCGATCTTGTTCCGAACAACGAATGGCTGCTGCGCGAGGAACGCGCCCGCGTCCAAGGCGTCCTGGCCGCGCGCCGCCGCCCCGAGTTTCCAGTGGTCGGCGAAGGCGAGATGCCGCGCCGTAAAACTGTCGACGATCAGCGCTACGTAGCCGGCTGACTGTAAGCGTCGCGCCCACGGTATCTCCCAGTTTTGGAAGCCTTCCGTGCCCGACGTTCCCGACATGATGACGATCGCGGGCGCGGGAGCGCTCGAGCCGGGCCGGTACAGTATGCCGGTCAGCTGGAGTCCTGCCGTCGTCGACGAGAACGTAACGTTGCTCGGGGCGGGCGCCGCAAAGACGGTCGCGAGGAGCACAAGCATCCCTTGTACGAGCAAGCGCATGTATCGAGTATAGTCCCGCACGACGGACTTTCCCAGTAGCACCGGCGAAGAGGGCGGCCGTACAATTTTTGGGAAGTGGGCTAGCGGACTAGCCCCCCAGAGTCAGCTTTCCGGAGAATGTACGTTGTCCAGCAAGATTTATAGTGCCTACGACGATCCGGGCACACCCGATGAGATTAGCCGCCGGAGCTTCATGGCCAACGCAACGTTGGCGGTCGGCGGTATCATCGGTCTCGGTCTCGCGATCCCGATTGTCGGATCACTGATTCCGCAAGACAGCGGGAGCAAAGGGACCTGGGCGCCGCTTACCGCCGATGAATTCACATCGTTGCAAGCCGCGACGAGCAAGCCGGTCAAGCTCGAGTTTCAACTCAAGTCGAAGGACTCGTACCTGCCCGAACAATCGACCGGCGAGTACGTGTGGGGCATCAAGACCGACAAGCAAAAATTCATGTCGGACCGGGCCGATCTGCCCAAGAGCGGCACACTGCCGTATTTTGCCGGCGCCTACACCGTGGTCACCATGAACTTTGTGATCCTGAGCCCGATCTGCCCGCACCTGGGTTGCCGTCCGATCTGGAACGACAGTGCGACGCGCTTTCAGTGTCCGTGTCACGGTTCGCAATTTGACCTCGACGGCGAGCACGTCGCCGGACCCGCGCCGCGCGGCATGGATCCGCTCCCATTCAAGGAACAAACCGGCGTCGCCAACATCATGTGGATTCGTTATGAGTCGGGCGTGCCCAACCGCGTGATCATCTCGTATACCTCATAAGGAAGGATTCGCATAGCGATGCTCAACTGGCTCGAGTCACGCACCGGGTTCGTCTCGATGGCGAAGGAATTCCTTACGGAAGACATTCCGGGCGGCGCCAGCTACTGGTACGTCTTTGGCAGCGCGACCTTGTTCGCGATGATCCTGCAGATCGTAACCGGGATTTTCCTCACGTTTTTCTACGCGCCGTCGGCCAATACGGCGTGGGAATCAACCCGCGACATCTACTTGAACCCGTGGACGCATACGCTGCTCTCCATTCACTACTGGGGCGCATCGGCGATGATCGCGCTCGTCTTCTTGCATCTCATGCAAGTACTGATTTGGGGATCGTATAAATCACCGCGCGAGCTGCAGTGGATCGTCGGCGTGTTGCTGCTGCTCGTCACGCTCGTGTTGGGCCTCACCGGCTACCTGCTGCCCTGGGATATGGATGCGTATTTCGCATCGCAGGTCTCGCTGAACATCGCAGGCTTGCCGCCGGGCGGCGAGATTCTACAGTTGATCGCGCAAGGCGGTCCGGTTATGGGCACCAACACCATCAACCGTTTCTTCGGATTGCACGTGTGGTTGATGCCGGCGGCGCTCGTGCTGCTGGTCGGTGCGCACTTGGCGATCTTCCGTCACAACGGAGCAGCGGGCCCGGTTGTCGACGATCCGCGCAAACTCAAACCCGGTCGCTTCTGGCCGGATCAGAAGTTCATGGATGCCGCGGCATCGTTCTTCGTCTTCGTCATCATTCTCGGGCTGGCGCTCTTCGCGCCGCCGTACCTCGATCAGAAGGCCGATCCCACCAACGCGGCGTTCCAACCGTATCCGGCGTGGTACTTCTTGTTCTTGTTCGGCCTGTTGAACTTCGTCCCGTGGCTCTTCAGCCAAATTCCGGGATTGGCGTCGCAAGCCAACGCACCGTGGGTTGAAATGCTTGCCGCGATCGTCGTGCCGACGATCGCGCTGATCGTCATCTTGATTCTGCCGTGGCTCGACCGCAGCACGACGCGAGCGTTCGCGTCACGCGGCAAGATCCTCTGGCCGACGTTCTTCATCGTCGTTGCGATCATCGGGCTCTCGATCTATGCGCAGGCCGGCATTCAGTCGAAAGAAGCTGCCGGACCGCCGTCGCTTCCCGAATCACAAGTCCTTGCGGCTCCCGCGGAAGCAGCCACGACCACGACGACCGGCACCGCGTCAGCACCGGCCGGAAACGGCGCGCAAGTGTTCGCGCAGAACTGCTCGACATGTCACGGCGCAAACGGTCAAGGACAACCGAGCGTCGCACCGCCGCTCGCCGGCAATCCGTTCGTCACCGGCAATCCCGCGGCGGTGATCAACGTCGTTGAAAATGGTCTGCACGGCCAAACTATCATGGGCCAAACGTTTGGCGCGCCGATGCCGCCCTGGAAAGGCTCGCTCTCGAAGTCGGACCTCGCCGCGGTCATCACCTATATTCGTGGAGGCCTCGGCCCCAACAAAGCTTCGGCGGTCACGGAGTCGCAGATTAAATAACGGAGCGAACGCACGCCAATGCTGAATCGGCGGGTGTTTCTCCAGAGCGCGGCTTCCGCCGCGCTCGGCGCTTCGGCGCTCGGACTCCTAGGCGCGAGCCGCTCCATTCCATGGGCAGAACTCGCACGTCGTCTCAAGGGGAAGGTCGTACTTCCTGGAGATCAGTGGTATAGCGCGTACGCGCAACCGAACAACCTCCGCTACGATACAATACTCCCGCAAGCGATTGCCGTTTGCAGCGATGCTCGCGATGTCAGCACGTCACTGCTCTTCGCGCGTGAATACGGCGTACCGCTGGTTGCGCGCTCGGGTGGGCACTCATACGCGGGATATTCGACGACGCCGGGGTTGATGATCGATCTCCGGCTCATGAGTCGCGTGGCATTCGACGAGCAGACCGGCATCGCTACGATCGGCGGCGGCGCTCGAAACGCACACCTGTACGCGGCATTGCGCGGTCGCAATTTCGCGATCACTCACGGGCGCTGTCCATCCGTCGGCGTCGCCGGGCTGGTTCTCGGCGGCGGCATCGGCTTCAACATGCGAGCGCACGGCCTCACCTGCGATCACTTGATTGCCACGGAAATCGTCACCGCGGATGGTTTGATCCGTTCGGCGCGCGGCGACGATGCCTTGTTCTGGGTCTGTCGCGGAGCCGGCGGCGGAAACTTCGGTATC
>PMUE01000045.1 GCA_003167055.1 Vulcanimicrobiota bacterium
TTCAAGAACGCGCTTGCCGATGCGAAGATCGACATCTCGCAGATCGACGAAGTGGTGATGGTCGGCGGTTCGACCCGCATGCCCGTTATTCAAGAGCTCGTCAAGAAGCTCACCGGCAAGGACCCGAATCTCACCGTCAACCCCGACGAAGTCGTGGCAATCGGTGCGGCGATTCAGGCCGGCGTACTGGCGGGCGAAGTCCGCGACGTCGTACTGCTCGACGTGACCCCGCTCTCGCTCGGCCTTGAAACGCTGGGCGGCGTGATGACCACGCTGATCGAGCGCAACACGACGATCCCGACGAAGAAGTCGCAGATCTTCACGACGGCTGAAGACGGTCAAACCTCGGTCGACATTCACGTGCTGCAGGGCGAACGCCCGATGGCAGGCGACAATAAGACCTTGGGACGCTTCCGGCTGGAAGGCCTTCCGCCGGCCCCGCGCGGTGTGCCGCAGGTCGAAGTAGCATTCAACATCGATGCCAACGGCATCGTCAACGTGAGCGCCAAAGATCTGGGCACGGGCAAAGAGCAAGCGATCACGATCACCGCATCGACCAACCTGAGCAAAGAGGAAGTCGACCGGATGGTCAAGGACGCCGAGCTGCAAGCCGCTGCCGATAAATCGCGGCGCGAAGAGGCTGAGGTGCGTAACAACGCATCGAGCCTGATCTACTCGACCGAGAAGTCGCTCAAAGAGGTGGGTGACCGCCTCGATGCAACGGCTCGCGGCGAAGTGGAAGCGGCGCTCGAAGAGCTCAAGCGCATCAGCGAGAACGGCACGATCGCCGAGATCAAACCCGCGATCGAGAAGCTGCAGGCAGCGAGCTATAAGATGGCCGAGCTGCTCTACAAGGCTGCATCGCCGAACGGCGAAGCCGCGGGCGCGTCGCAAGACGGTGCTGCCAACGGTGCCGGCGCGCAGACCAATGGTTCGGCGCAGTCGGACGATGTAATCGACGCCGAATTCAAAGAAGCAAAATAGACTTTGTGGGGCAGAGGTAGATCTCTGCCCCACAAAGTCGCGCCCT
Source organism: Vulcanimicrobiota bacterium (assembly GCA_003167055.1). Lineage (GTDB taxonomy): Bacteria > Vulcanimicrobiota > Vulcanimicrobiia > Vulcanimicrobiales > Vulcanimicrobiaceae > Aquilonibacter > Aquilonibacter stordalenmirensis. The sequence continues at coordinate 1,031 of PMUE01000045.1, forward strand.
ACGGGCGCTTTATTATGCGCAAGATTTTATTATGAACGATAACGAATTATTTACTGAAGCCGGTGAGGCGACGCTCGACGGTCCGGCAGGATCGACGGGCGATTTGCGCGCGCAGCTTGATGCCGCCAACGCCAAGGCCGATGACAACTATCAAAAATTTCTCCTGGCGATGGCCGACTTCGAGAACTACAAGAAGCGCATGGAGCGCGACATCTCGTCGATCGTCACGTCGCACCGGCGCAAGCTGCTGGAGCGCTTTCTTCCGGTAATGGACAACCTCGAACGCGCGCTCGCCTTCGATCAAAGCGGCGGCGACAAACTGCGCGGCGGCATCGAACAAACGCTGCGTGGCTTCGAAGCCATCCTCGCAAGCGAAGGTGTCAAACAGATCGACGTCAAGGACAAGCCGTTCGATCCGCGCGTTGCCGAAGCGATCGGCACGCTGCCCGCGCCGTTCGGCGTCGCTGACGACACGGTCATGGAGGTCGCCGAAAAGGGCTATACCATCGGTGATGAACTGCTACGTCCGGCGAAAGTGCTCGTCGCCAAGCGTCAAGGATGAACTACAAAGACTACTACGCGGTCCTAGGCGTTCCGAAGGGCGCGGCTGAAAAGGATATCAAGTCCGCCTACCGCAAGCTGGCGCGCAAGTGGCATCCCGACGCAAATCCCGAGAACACCAAGGCCGCCGAAGAGAAGTTCAAAGAGATCTCCGAAGCGTACGAAGTGCTCGGCGATCCCGAAAAGCGCAAGAAGTACGACGCGCTCGGTTCCGATTGGCAACGCGCGGCGAAGCAAGCCGAGCAACAGCGCCAATACCGCCGTGAATATAGCGATCACGATTTCACGTACGACTTCGGCAATCAGGACGCGGGCGGAGCAGGTCCGAGCGGGTTTTCGGATTTCTTCGACATGTTCTTCTCCGGCATCGGACGCCGGCAAACGACGCAAAGCGCGAGCTTCTCGCAGCGTGGCCAAGATCTCGAGACCACGATCGAACTGGGTCTTCGCGACGTCTACGACGGCGGGAAAAAGGCCGTCGCGTTGCAAGTCGAGGATCTGTGCCCGAATTGCCGCGGCACCGGAACGCTCAACGGCCGCTTGTGCCCACAATGCGGCGGCACCGGACGTGTCCTCGTGACGAAAAAATTTGAAGTCGCAATTCCCAAAGGCATCAGCGACGGCCAGCGCATTCGTCTTGCGGGCCAGGGCGGCGTCGGCCTCAACGGCGGCGCGAACGGCGATTTGTATTTGATCGTCAAGTTACTTGATGACACTACCTACAAACGCAAAGGCGACGATCTCTACGTCGATCTTCCGGTGAGTATCTACGACCTGGTTCTCGGCGGCGAAGTAAAGGTACCGACGATGGCCGGTCAGGTCGCGATGACGATCCCGGAGGGGACGCAGAACAATCGCTTGCTGCGCCTTACCGGCAAAGGCATGCCAAAGGTCAAGGGCTCCGGCGCCGGCGATCAATACGTGCGCTTGATCGGGCAGCTTCCGCAGAGTCTCTCCGATAAAGAGAAGAAACTCTTCAAGGAGTTGTCGGGTCTGCGCAATGGCAAGAAGAGCTCGTAACTCGAGAGGGAGACGTTTGCAGTGATCAAGGATATTGCATTCACCGCGTACCCGTCGGACAACGTGAAGTCGACGCGCGAATGGTATGAAAAAATGCTCGGGCTCAAGTTCAGCGGCGCGTTTGAAGAGAACGGCGTCGAAATGTACAACGAAGCCAACGTTGGACCATCGTGCTTCGCGCTCATGACATCCCAATGGGTGCAGCGCAAGCCGGGTAGCGGCGTCGGCGTCGCATTCGAAGTCGATGATATCGAGAAAACCGCAAAGTCGCTTCGTGACGCCGGCGTTACGGTGGAAGACATCTACACCACTCCGGTGTGCAAAGTTACCTCCTTCGACGATCCCGAAGGCAATAAGGTCACGCTGCATCAGTCCACACGCTAGGTAACCATGTTCGGCGCGCACGGCATGATGTGGTCCAACAACTACTCGCCCGATAAGCCGAGTATTCGCCGCAAGGTCGACTGGCGCCGTATCGTCACGCTCTTTCGTCCGTACTGGCGCGAACAAGCGCTCGTCTTCGCTTGCATCATAATCGCGGCCGTCCTCGGACTCGTGCCGGGCCTGATGACCGCGAGCATCATCGACTCCGCGATCCCGCACAAGAGCTTTCGCGAACTCGCCGTCGACGTCGGCATCATCTTGGCGACCGCGCTCATTTCGATGGGCTTCGGCGTCGCTCAGGGGTGGCTGAACTCGATCGTCGGCGAGGGGATCATGCGCGATATTCGCACGAACTTGGTCTCCCATCTCCACCGGATGCCGATCGCGTTTTTCGCCGGCACCAAGACGGGCGAGATCATGAACCGCGTCTCGAGCGACGTCGACAACGTCGACAAC
>PMUE01000052.1 GCA_003167055.1 Vulcanimicrobiota bacterium
CGCGTTCGATCAGGTGCGCCGCGGTCGCGTTATCGCCGCGTGCCACGGAGATGGCCGCAAGCGCGACGTGCGACGGAATCTGCGAGGATGCCAGAGTGGTGACCGCTGCCGCGCACGCTTGCGCGTCATTGCGTCTTGCAGCGATAACGCCGCGGACTGCGATGTTTCGGGTAAGCATGTCGGTACCGGTCATCGCGCTCAAGAGTGCCTCTGCCCGGTCATACTCCCCGGTCATCACCGACGCGCAGGCCTCATAGAAGAGCGTGGTGGCGTGGAGCGGGTCGAGGCTGCGCGCAGTTTCGAAGCACATACGTGCATCACCGTAGCGCTGCGCCATGTAGAGCACCGTTCCCAGTAACGACGTGGACTGCTGCGATGCCGGTCCGGAACGCACGGCGAGATCGGCTTGGGTCAGCGCAGCGGCAAAATCGCCGCAAGCCAGCCGATCCCAGATCGCGGCTTTGTGCACGGGCGGCGAATGCGGCGCAAGCGCGAGTGCGTACTCGACCGCGTGACGGGCTCGCTCGCGATCGCTATTAAAGAAGAGCAAGAGCGTTGCGAGCGTGGCATATGCGTCGGCCGACGACGGATCGCGCTCGAGAACGCGCTGGAGCGCTCGCCGCGCGTGCCAGTACGCGTGCTGCGGCGGGAGAAACAGCCGGATGCCGGCGGCGGTGTAGGCCTTCGCGAGCATCACCAGCGCCGGGACGTATTCGGGATCCTCGGCGTGAACGTTTTCGAGTAGGCGGATCGCCACGACGATCGACGCCTCGGTCCGCCGGCGATATTGGAACACGGCCCGCTGATAGTTCGAGAATGTGGGGCGCAGCGCGTCGAGGTCATCACTGTGCGCCTCGATCGGTGAGCCGCCGACGAATTGAAAGCCGATGCCGGGAACCGTGCGGATAAAATCGCGTTCAGCGGCGTAATGCAGGAGCGTGCGGCGCAAACGGTAGACGGTTTGCGTCAGTGCCGCGTCGCTGGCCGCGGCGCCTCGCCACAGGCGCTCGATGATCTCGTCTTTACTAATCGTGCCCGGACGGCGCTCCGCCAGAAGCGCGAGCAGTTCGGCTTCCTTCGGTTTGAGGGCGACGCGGGAACCACTGTGCCACAAGCGGCGTTGCGCAACGCTGAGAACGAACGGTCCGAATGAAATCTCGGTACCCACGATGTTGTGACGCGGAATGCGGATACATTGTGACCAGGGATTATCGCTCCGCCTGACAGAAAAACATCACGATGAAGCAATTACTCGCCGTGCTCCTGGCCGCAAACGTGCTTGCGCCGTCAGGGATCCTCGCGTCACCTGCGAAGTACGAGCGCAAGCCGGTAACCGTGATGGGTATCGTTGCGGGTGTTGTCGTGCGTCCAATATCCGGCGGGTACATCACACAATTCGCACTCTGCGATAACCAGTGTATCAACGTCGTTGAATTTTCCAAACCGTCGTTCGCCGTTGGACAGACGCTCACGGTGGCCGGCACATTTCACACGATTTTCTCGAACGGCCTCATTCAGGCACGGAATGTCGTCGTGGTGAGCGCGCCGACTACCTAAATTGAAAAGCCAGACCGAGAAGGCCGCGATCTTTCGCGCACTTCACGAGCGCGATCATGCGTTCATCATTCCGAATCCATGGGACCTCGGCACGGCAAAGATGCTCGAGGCGCTTGGCTTCGAAGCGCTTGCAACGACCAGCGCGGGCTTCGCGCAGTCGATCGGAAAAGCCGACGGTGCAGTCGATCGCGACACCATGCTCGCACACGCTGCGCAGCTTGCGGCGGCTACCAATCTTCCGGTGAGCGCGGATCTCGAGAACGGGTATGCCGACGAGCCGGCCGGCGTCGCCGAAACGGTGCGATTGGCTGCGGCTGCGGGCCTCGCGGGATGTTCGATTGAGGATCTGCCGGCGGGTCGCGCCGGCGAACCGTACGATCTCGCCTTTGCTGCCGAGCGAATCGCGGCTGCAGCCAAGGCCGTGCGCGCGCTGCCGTTTGCGTTCACCTTGACGGCGCGCGCCGAAAACTACATCGCGGACCGCCCGGATCTCGCCGACACGATTGCGCGGCTGCAAGCCTATCAAGAGGCCGGCGCCGACGTGCTGTACGCGCCGGGTCTTCGCTCCGCCGACGACATTGCGGCCGTCGTGCGCGCCGTGGATCGTCCGGTCAACGTGCTCATGGGTCTGCCCGGCGTTACGCTGACGCTGGCCGATCTCAGCGCGCTCGGTGTACGGCGCGTGAGCATTGGGAGCGCCCTCTCAAGTCTCGCCTACAGGACCGCTCAATGTGCAGCGAAGGAAATGCACGACCGAGGCGTCTTTACCGAACTAACGCGTAAGTAGCTTCGGCGCAGCCAACCACACGAGCGCTCCCCGCGGCGGCGAGAGCGCGACGATCTCGACACACGCAATGGCGCCCTTTTTGAAGTCGATGTCGCCGCCACCGATCACCTCACCGATCACTGCGCTCATCGACGGTTCGTGTCCGACCAGCAGGATCGCGCTTTCGTCGCGGTGGTCGCGCAGTACGCTCGCCAGCCGCTCGGTAGAAAATCCGATGTCGATGCGCGAGTCTTCGATCAGTGCATCGCGCAGGTCGAGTTCGCCCGCGACGATCTCTGCGGTTTCACGCGCACGTACGAGCGGGCTCGTGATGATGCGCTCGAGGCCGAGCTTCAGGTCGGCGATCGTGCGCGCTTCGCGAGCGATCCGTTTGCGACCGTCCGGCGTCAGCGGCCGCTCCGAATCGGTTCCTTGCCACGTCTCGCGGTCTCCGGCTGGGCCGTGCCGGAGAAAGTAACACATCATACCAGCGAGATCATCTCTTTGGGTTTCGGATGCGCGGCCAGCGAGGCGAGCAGCGCGTCGGCAAGCTGATCGCAAACCGGATCGTCGATTTCTTCGACGCGGCCCTCGTCGGCGAGTGCCGCCTTGCGTGGATCGATCGGAATGCGTGCGAAAACCGGCGCTTGCGCCAGTTCAGCGACGCGATCGGCGTATGATGGACCGAAGATCTCATACTTCGTGCCGGTGTCGGGCGCAACGAAGTACGACATGTTCTCGACCACGCCGAGAATCGGCTTCTTGAGCTGGTGCACGAGGTTCGCGGCCTTGCGTACGATCATCGTCGCGAGTGCCTGCGGCATCGTGACCAGGATGACGCCGTCGACCGATAGCGACTGCAGCACGGTCAGCGGCGCATCCGACGTGCCCGGCGGAAGATCGATCAACAGCACGTCGAGATCGCTCCACAATACTTGCTCGTAGAACTGCCGGATGACGCCGGAAAGAATCGGTCCGCGCCAGATCATCGCGGTGTCTTCTTTGTCGGTGAGCAGATTGGAGCTCACGACTTCGATCGCGCTGCGGGAAACGGCCGGCACCATCAGCGGCTGCGGGTTTCCCTGCGGCGTCTTGGGCGCGTTTGGATCCGCTTCGATTGCAAGCGGCGTGTGCAACCCGAAAAGTTTTGGAATCGACGGCCCGGTGATGTCGCCGTCGAGAATGCCGACCGAAAGATGTTTGCGGCGAAGTCCAAGCGCCAGCAGCGCGGTAATCAGCGACTTGCCGACGCCGCC
>PMUE01000026.1 GCA_003167055.1 Vulcanimicrobiota bacterium
ATGTTCAGCGTTCAACACCGCAGCGTTCGGCGCAGCGACGTGGGATGGCACGCGCATCAGTCCGACGACCGGCATCGCCGACCTCGGCGTTCCCGGTATCACCATGCACGAAGCGGTCGCCATGACCGGCCCGTACGAGGGGCCGCCGGGCGGCACGAACTGCGGTTACACGACGATTCCCGGCGATCCGACGTCGGGCGGTTAGCAGTCGCTGGTGGAGAGTGAGAACCAGCTCTTCCTTCCGGTCCTCGGCGAATTCGCGCCGGCGTACGGGAGCAACCTCACCATGCTCAACGTCGCAACCGGCATGTCGCCCAAACTCACGACCGTGTGGCTGGGCGCGAACGACTTGCTCAAGTACATCTTCTCGGCCGGAACCGCACCCGCGAGCGATACGCCGACGCAGATGGCCGCCGACCTCACCAAGATCATCAAGTCGCTCACGGCGACCGGGTCGAAGGTTCTGGTTGCCGATTTGCCGACGCTGCTGCCGACGACCGGGCATTCGGTACCGCAATTCTTCGCGCAGGCTAATCTCACGGCCAACTTCACGAAACTCCTCGAAGTTGAATCGGGAGGTGCCATCGGCCCCGGACCCGCCGCCGCGTACGCGGCGGCAATCGTCGCGGATCTCGGCACGAACTTCGGCGTTACCGCGGGAGGCTATCTCACCGAAAGCGGCTTCCTTGGAACGATCGAGCAAGCCGTACCGCTGATCGAAGCTAATCCGGCCGATCCCGACTTCGCGGCAATCGCACTCGATCCAACAACCAAGGGCAGTGGCCTTGGTAGCGCCTACCTGACACCGGCGTTTGTCGCGCAAGTTCAAGCCCTGAACGCCGCGTACAATCAGGCCATCGACGGCGTCGCAACCACATCGGGAAGCAATGTCGCGCTGGTTCCGATCAGTACGTTCTTCAATACGGCATCGACAAGCGGCATACCAGTCGGGCCGTTTACCGTCACGGAACAGTTCGGGGGCGGACTCACCACGTGGGACGGATTGCATCCGTCAAACGTTGGTTACGCCGTCATCGCCAATGACTTCATCGCAACGGCCGACACGGCGTTCGGGATGACGATCCCGCAACTCTCGACGGCTCAACTCGAGGGGATCCTCGGAACCGACCCGTACTACGGCACGGGCATTGACCCGGCGGTGTTCCCACTCCAGTAATCCTAGCCGATTCGGTAAACGAAAAGGGCCCGCATGCGCGGGCCCTTTTCTACTTCTGCTTATTGCCTATAGCAAGTATCGACGGAAGTGATCGTTTTACCACCCCACCGTACCGTTCCGTGCAGCGTGTATTCCGTCGCCGAGACGCGATCGAACGTTACCGCGATGCTCGCGTCGGGGTAGACGCTGCGATACGCGATGTGGTTCGGATTGTGGCCGGTCGCATGCAGGATCGTGACCGTTCCTTGACCGTCAAAAACGACCGCCGTCCAACCGCGCTTCGCATCATACGAGAGCAACTCTTCGTCGCCGCCGCCCTGCCACGAAGCGGCCTGCCGCAGCATGTGGCCGTCGCGATCGTAAGCGTAGGTGTTCGAGTAGGGCAGGCGTACCGATCCCGCGCGGTAGGTGCATTTCCAGGTGCCGACGAGATAGTGCAGCTCGTCCAGCGGCGATGCCGCTGCCGGCAATGCCACAGCAAGCACGAGAGACGCGAGCATCACCACAAAACTCTCCTTAGGTCTTAGGCGTAGATTCCACGCATTTTTAACGCGCGCACCACGCGATCGATGGCGAGCGCGTAGGCGGCGGTGCGGTAGGTGGAATTGCGCGCGTTCTTGATGGTACGCAATTCACCGAGATTGGTAAGCAACACATCCTCGAGTTTCTCGTTCACTTCGGCTTCTTTCCAGAAGTAGCCCATGCGGTCTTGAGCCCACTCGAAGTACGAGACGGTCACGCCGCCGGCATTGGCCATGATATCGGGGATGACCACGATACCGTTTTGTTTGAAGAGATGATCGGCTTCCGGCGTCGTCGGTCCATTCGCGCCCTCAACGATCAATTTAGCCTTCACTTTCGAGGCGTTCTCGGAGGTGAAGACCTTCTCGAGCGCGGCGGGCACGAGCACGTCGCAATCGGCAGTCAGCAACTCGGCGTTGCTAATTCGGTCGCCGCCCTTGAATCCTTCGAGACCGCGATTCTTTACGGCGTGCTCGATCGCAAGTTGAATATCGATACCTTCGGCATTATAGAACGCACCGGTGACGTCGGAGATACCACACACTCTGCACCCGCGCTCTGAGAAAAGCTTTGCTGCATAGAGTCCAACGTTTCCGAAGCCTTGCACGACCACGCGCGTCTGCTCGGGTTGCAACCCCATCTGATGCATTTCATCGAGGGCACAGATCGTCACGCCGCGCCCGGTGGCTTCGACGCGGCCGCGCGAACCGCCGATCTCGAGGGGTTTGCCGGTGACGACGCCCGGCACGTTTTGGCGCACGTGCATCGAGTAGGTGTCCATGANNTGCGGCGTGGTGTTGACGTCGGGCGCCGGCACGTCTTTATCCGGGCCGACGACCTCGACCAGCTCCGCGGCGTATCGCCGTGTGATGCGTTCGAGCTCGTTCATCGAAAGCGTCGAGGGATCGCAGGTTACTCCGCCCTTACCGCCGCCGAACGGTAGGTCCACGACGGCGCACTTCCAGGTCATCCAAAAAGCCAACGCCGTGACTTCGTCGAGTGTTACGCCCGGATGATAGCGGATACCACCCTTGGCCGGCCCGCGCGCGAAATTGTATTGCACGCGATAGCCGGTGTAGACTTCGAATTCGCCACTATCTCGCTGGAATGGAATCGAGAAGATAATTTGACGCGATGGATGCGTGAGGATTCTCCGCATACCCGAATCGAGTTCAAGAAGATCGGCCGCCTCGTTGAAATAGGCGATCCCGTCTCCAAAAACCGAGACATCGCGTACCGCAGTGGTCATAAAGTTATTTTCAGCCTCCGGGCAGAGTTCAAACCCCAAAGGCTACGGGAAAACACGTGAAACTCCCTGGAAATTTGGCTCGCTTTGCTTGCCAAGCGAAGCAAATCTTAAGGGGTTAGACATTAAAGCGGAAGTTTACGACGTCGCCCTCTTGCATAATGTAGTCCTTGCCTTCGCTTCGGACTTTCCCGGCATTTTTGAGAGCGTCCATTGTTTTGTATTGAACGTAGTCGTCATACGACACGATCTCGGCGCGAATGAACCCGCGCTCGATGTCGCCGTGAATCTTGCCGGCGGCCTGCGGTGCCTTCGTCCCCTTGGTGATCGTCCACGCTCGCACTTCCTTCTCGCCGGCAGTGAGAAACGTCATCAGCCCCAGCAGGCCGTACGCTCGCAGCGCCAACTCGTCGAGACCGCTCCGCTCGATCCCCAGCTCGGCGCAAAATTCCCGTGCTTCTTCCTCGGAAAGACCGGCCAACTCGGATTCGATCTTGCCGCAGAGCACAACGACAGCGCTGCCGTCCTCGGCCGCCACGGCGCGCACCGCGTCGACCAGCGGTCCGGGCTTGCCAATTTGCGCCTCATCGATGTTGGCGACGTACAATAACGGCTTTGCCGTCAAGAGGAATGACTCGAGCGCGATTTCGCGTTCGGGGCTTCCCGCGGCAAATGTCCGCGCGGATTTACCGGTTTCGAGTGCAGCAATAAGGTTTTGCGCCGCTTCGAGCGCGCCGCGACGCTTCGGATTCGCACGGGCTTCGCGTTCGAGTTTGTCGAGCCGCTTCTGCATGGTGGCAAGATCGGCAAGCGCAAGTTCGATCGAAATGATCTCGATGTCACGCGCCGGGTCAGGACTGCCCTCGACATGTGTGACGTTGTCGTCTTCGAAGCAGCGTACGACCATCGCGATGGCATCGGTCTCGCGGATGTGACTGAGGAAGGCGTTGCCCAAGCCTTGGCCGGTGGAGGCGCCGCGCACGAGTCCCGCGATATCGACAAAGCGGACGGTTGCAGGTACGATCCGTTCACTATGCACGAGTGCTTCCAGCACCCGCAAACGATCGTCAGGAACTGCGACTTCTCCAACATTCGGTTCTATCGTCGCGAACGGGTAATTTGCCGCCAGCGCTTGCGCCGAGCGGGTGAGGGCATTGAAGATGGTCGACTTGCCCACGTTGGGCAAACCGACGATACCGCAGGATAACGCCATGGTGCGGGCCCTTGCGTTCGTGCGGTCGACGCCTGCACCCTTGCCGCAGCAAGAGAATCCCGCGGGGGCGTCGGATACCATTCCATGCGCCAAATGAAGGTCGACAAGCTCGGCATCGACCTGTTGACCCACGATCCAGTCGTGATCCTCAAGGACATGGATGGCTCGCATTATCTGCCGATTCTCATCGGGCCGTTCGAGGCCACGGCCATCGCGCTCGCACTGGAAGGCGCTCCGGTACCGCGTCCACTCTCACACGACCTCATGCGCAACATGCTCGAGTCCCTCGAAACAACGCTGGAACAAGTGATCATTCACGACATCAAAGACTCGACGTTCTACGCTAAGCTGATCCTACGCAGCGACGGCGAGTTGCGGGAGATCGATGCGCGTCCCTCGGATGGTATCGCGCTCGCACTGCGCATGAAGGCGCCGATCTATGTCACCGACAAGATCGTGCTCGAAGAGTCAACGCCGGACAAGAAGCCGGTTGACGATTCGGAAATGTCGCGCTTCAAGAAATTTCTCGATGACTTGAAGCCATCGGACTTTAACAGATAGCCTCTACTTTCAACCGACGAACGGAGATTATGGAAACGACGACGGAGCGCGCCGATATCGGCGTTTTTGGCGGTTCGGGATTTTATTCGCTGATCGAAAATGCACGCGAAGTCTGGGTTGAAACGCCCTATGGTGCGCCCAGCGATCGCGTGGCGCTCGGCGAGATCGCCGGCAAACGCGTCGCGTTTCTTCCCCGGCATGGAAAGGATCATCGCTTTCCCCCGCAGTCGATCAACTACCGCGCGAACCTTTGGGCGATGAAGGCCCTCGGCGTGAAATTCATCATCGCACCCAATGCCTGCGGTTCGCTCAAGAAAGACGTGGCGCCGGGTTCGATGGTGGTGTGCGACCAGCTCGTGGACCGTACGAACGGCCGCAAGGACACGTTCTTCGACGGCCCGATCACGACGCACGTTAGTTTCGCCGACCCGTACTGCCCGACGCTGCGTCCGATCGCGATCAACGCGCTGCGTTCGCTCGGCATCGAGACGCACGAGCGCGGAACCGTGGTCGTGATACAAGGGCCGCGCTTCTCGACGCGTTCCGAATCGAAGTGGTACCAGAGTCAAGGTTGGGAAGTCATCAACATGACCCAGTACCCCGAGGCCTATCTCGCGCGCGAGCTCGAGATCTGCTTCGTCAACATCTCCTTGATCACCGACTACGACGTCGGCATCGAGGGTATTCCGCCGGTCTCGCATCACGAAGTGATGGAGGTCTTCAAGAAGAACAATGACCGGGTGAAGAACGCCATCGGGACGATCATCGCAAAGATCGATTTGAACGCCGACTGCAGCTGCCATCACGCACTCGCCGGAGCGCAGGGCTAAGCCGATGCGGCGCAGCGGCGGCCCAAGCGTCAACCTCGCGATCTACGGACAAGCGTTCGTGTATCTCGCGCGCAACCCGTCGATCCTCGCGCTCCCGCTCTTGGCCGCGATCATCGATATGTTCGTCACCTACTGGAGCTCGCTTTTCACCGATCCGCTCGGCGGCGGTGGTGCGGGGCTCTTCACGTTCATCGTGCAGATCATCTACCTGTTTGCCTTCGGCGGCGCGGTAATTCAGGCAAACAACATCGCGCGCGGCGTTCGCGCCGGCTTCGACGACGCCTGGGAGGAGACGCGACGCAAGGCAGGCGGCATTTTGCTCGCGGCAATCGGCTTTCAGTTTGTCGCGTTCGCCGCGATCTACATCGGCGGGTTACTCGGCAGCGGAATCTTGCAATACGCCCTCGAGGCGATTGCTTATTTCTTCTTGATCCTCACCATTCCAGCAGCCGCAATCGGCGGTCTTCCGGGTGGACTCGCGCTCTCGGGATCGATTCGCGCGGTGCGCGCCAACGTGCCCACCTGTATCATCCTCGCGATCGTGTTCGTGGCGCTGTGGGTGTACGTCCCGAACTTCCTACTGATCCCGGCCCTGGCGCCGTACGGCGTGGTCCCGTCATTGATCGGCCTTGCGGCTTTTCGCGCAATCGCGCTTGCCTATATGGCGTTCCCGTTTGCCGTCTCGTACGACGAAACCGCGTTCCGCGGTTATTATTAGCGCCTAGCCCTTTCCCGTAAGCGCCATGCGCACCAATTCACTCACCATCGCAGGGCTTACGTTGGTGCGCGCAAGGCGCTGCGCGTCATCGAGCTTGCCGATCACGGCGATCGCATCGGCCGGGGCAAGCGCGGGAAGCGCGCGCAACTCGCTCGCGTAATCGACGCAGATCAGCGGGGCACGGTCGCCCGCGGTGGCGAGCGCCGTCCAATCGCGCACGAGTGATTTGAGCACTTCCAGCCCTTCGTCGAGCGTTTCGCGGCTCGCCCAGCCTTCTTCGGGCGTTTCACCGTCGACCACGCGAAAGAACCAGCCGGCGATTTGCGAGCGTAGCGTCTCGTCGTCATCGCCCAGCGCGGAAATCGCTCGTGTGACGCTGCCTTGGCCGAGCGATGCGCCGAGTTGCGCGTGTTCCTGATCGTAACCCATCTGCAGCAAAATCTCGCGCACCTGCGCTTGCGCCAGCAACGGAAACCGCAATTCGATCAGCCGCGAGCGAATCGTCGGCAAGAGGCGTCCGGGCGTTGCGGAGGTGAGGATCAGCACGACACCGCGCGGCGGCTCTTCGAAAAATTTGAGCAGCGCATTCGCGGCGTGGTGCGTTGCGAAATCGATGTCGCCGAGCAACAACACGCGCAACCCGCCACTGTAGGATTGCATCGAAAGCTGCCGCACGAGATCGCGCGCGGTAAGGTCTTCTCCCTCATAAAATCCCATCGCCGCGTCGGGATCGCCGATCTTGAGGATGCCGATGTGTTCGAGGAAATCGGGATGGCGTGCGCCTTCGCTGTTAAAGAGGCGGCACGAGTGACAGGTGCCGTCGTAGCCGAGCACACCGTCTTTTGCCGAGGCGGGCGCTTCGCACAGCAGCGATTGGGCGAGCCGCAGCGCGAACGTTTTCTTCCCCACGCCGGGCGCCCCAGCGAAGAGGTAGGCATGCGCGAGTGAGTCCACCGTCATCCGTCCGAAATAGGCCTTTGGTCCCTCCGCGCCAACGACGTCGAAATGCAAGCCGCTCACACCAACACTCCGGTCAGCAACCGGTAGGCTTGCGCGATCAGCTCCTCCGGCGGCTTCGTCGCATCCAGCACGTGATAGATCGGCGAACGCTCGGCCAGATCGAGAAAGCCGCGGCGTACGCGCTCGTAAAACCCCGGGTCTTCGCGCTCCATCCGATCGCGGGCTCCGCCGTCACGCGAGGCGATGCGCTCGCGTGAAATCGGGACCGGAAGATCGAGCACGAAAGTGAGGTCGGGCACGAGCCCACCGGTGGCCGTATCGCAGATTTCTTGCAAAAATGCCAGATCGATCCCGCGTCCATAGCCCTGATATGCGAGGGTCGAATCGACGAAGCGGTCGCAGAGCACCAGTGCCCCGCGCGCCAGCGCCGGGTCGATCAGATCGACCACGTGCTGTGCTCGCGCAGCATTGATCAGCAGCGCCTCGGTCAGCGGGGCGATCTCCAGGCCCGGTTTGAGGAAGATTTCACGCATCGCGTCACCGACCGGCGTACCGCCCGGCTCGCGGGTCACGATGGTTTCCACAGGTCGAGCGCGTAATCGCTCCTTAAGGCCGGCAATGAGGGTACTCTTGCCGCAGCCTTCAATGCCTTCGACCGTGATGAATGTCACCGGTCGTTATTCGACGGAGCGGCTTTCCATGTCATCTCCTGGCTCCATGTTCGGCGACCTCATCGAGTGGTTTCTCGGACGAGCGGGCGATCGCCGTCAGTACAAGCGGCGCGCGGGTGCATTCCACATGTGGTATCAGCCCAATCCCGCCGATCCGAACCTGCTCAAATCGGGTGTCGGTCTCGAGATCTCACCAAACGGCGCGATGTTCATCCTGCAGGAGCCGGTGACGGCACCGCAATTTAATATCATCGCGCGCGTGCGCGAACGCAACATTCCGCTACGCGTCAAGCAAGTGCGCGGCGATCAGGTCGCACATCAGGGCGCCAACTGGCACCGCTACATGTGCGAGTTCGTCGGTATCGGCGCCGACGATTGGGATGCGATCGTCCGCTACGTCAACGACGAACCCGAGAACAGCGACCGCCGCCGGATGCAAAATCAGGAGCCCGGCGAGAAGGTCGACGATGCGTATCGTCTCTTACCGATGGCGCTCCAGCAAAAGATCATCTCGATGCTGGTCGCGCAAAATAAGCTCGAAGCGCCTAAGCCAGGCCAAACGCCGCTGCTCAAGTTGTTCTACGGCGGCCTCGTAAACCGGCCCGGACAAAAACCGTCGCACCGCTTCAACGTTCATAGCCGCATCAAACGCGGCGAGGAAATGCTCGCCTTCGATACACGCTTTCTCGTGAGCGAAGACGGCGAGTACGCTCGGGATGACAAAGGGGCGGAGCTAGTCCGCTACTTTAAATATTCGGACGCGGCGGTTCGGTTCGAGGCCGGTGCTGCGCGACTGCAGGCGATACTTCTCGGCGAGTTGATGCTGCATCCGGCGCACGTACGACGTCTGCGGCGACAGTTCGATCGCCTGATTGGTGAGCAGTACCTGATAGACGCTTCCTCGGCCTCGCGTAGCGCGATCTCCTCGTGATCGATCGAGCCCAAGTTGAACACGTCGCGCAGCGCACTTTGAATCTGCGTCGTCGTGTTGGTCTTGATCGAGTAGATCGGCACGTTGTCCGAGGCGATCTGCTTGAGCTTGGGTTGACCCTTGCGCTCGAGCGTCTTGAGCGTCAACACGACGTCGGCATCATCCCAATTGCGCGCGATCGAGGCATGGATGCGCAGGTTGTGTACCGCGCGTTCGATCTTGTTGCGCGAGACGCCGTACGGGAAAATGAGGAGCGGCTTGTCGACCGACTCGTCATGCGGATCGTGATGATGATCTAGGCTCTCCGCGATCTGCGGCATCGACTCGGTATCGGCTTCCTGCACAATCGCCACATCGCCGCTTGCGGTCCGTTGGCGAATCTCCGGTTGAGGCTGGTAGCCGCGCAATAACGCATCGACCACCTCGGCGACGTTTTTGTGAATCGCCAGGCGATCGCGATCTTGAATTTCGACCAGCAGATCGAACGTCGGCGGGGCCTTGCGTTCAAGCACGGTTTTACGCGTGCCGCGCCGGCGCGCTTCTTCATCAGAAAGCGTTACGGCACTGATCCCGCCGAGCAGATCCGAGAGCGTCGGGTTCATCAAAAGATTTTCGAGGGTCTGACCGTGGGCTGTACCGATAAGCGTCACGCCGCGCTCAGCGATCGTGCGTGCCGCCCCGGCTTCCATTTCGGTTCCGATTTCATCGATGACGATGACTTCGGGCATGTGATTTTCGACCGCTTCGATCATCACCGCGTGCTGCAGCCCTGGATCGGCGACTTGCATGCGGCGAGCCAGGCCAATGCCGGGATGCGGAATATCGGAATCGCCCGCAATTTCGTTCGACGTATCGACGATCACCACGCGTTTGCGATCTTCGGAGAGAATGCGCGCGCACTCACGCAACATCGTGGTCTTGCCGACGCCCGGCCGCCCAAGTAGGCAAATCGATTTGCCGCTGCGCAGCACGTCGAGCACGATGTCAATCGTGCCGTAGACGGCGCGGCCGACACGGCAGGTCAACCCGACGATCTTGCCTTGCCGATTGCGAATCGCACTGATGCGATGCAGTGTTTGCTCGATACCAGCCCGATTATCGGCGCCGAATTGCGAGACACGCGAGCACACGTGCCCGATGTCTTCGTTCGTCACCGGCGTTTCGGAGAGATAACGAAAATCGTTCGCAAATCGAGCCTCGGGCGGACGCCCGAGATCCAGGACGACTTCGATGATGTCTTCGAGATTGTGGAGTCGCACGAGCGACTGTCGGATGGGGAGTGGGAAGATGTCGAGGAGCTGTGAGAGTTCCCAGCTCGGGGAAACGGACTGCGCTTTGACGGCCAACGCGGTTCCTCGCCTCCAAGGGTATCCGCATCCTGCGGATTCATGTGGATAGTTACCCACAGCGGCTAGACGGCCCTCCCACATCTTGGGTCGAATGCCTGGGCAACCACAAGGAGTGGGCTTCTGCGGGCGATCCTCGCGGTTGCTCTACTTGACCACTCGGATCTTTCTTAAAGTATCGTCGTTCGGGCCTTGTATACGTACCCCGGCTTTGAGCTCGAGTCGCAGATAGTCGATCAAATCCGGCGTGATCTCCTCGCCCGGCGCAAGCACCGGAATGCCGGGCGGGTACGGCGAGATCGTTTCAGCGCAAATGCGGCCCGCCGACTTGCGAAAATCGACAAACTCGGTGTCGGCCAAGAACGCATCGCGCGGCAACATGCGCATCGGCGGAATCGCCGGCATTTTATACGTGCCGCGCTTGAGCCGTTGCGTGAGAATACCGGACGGCGCGTAGATGTCGAGCGGACGATCTTCACGTGCCATCTCTTCGAACGCATTCACCAAACGGTCCGCCGCTTCGCGCGTCGTGCCGATCGTAAAGAGCGCAACGACGTTGAACAGATCGGCCAGCTCGACTTGTATGTTGTAGCGGCGGCGTAGAATCTCCGACGCCTCGTAGCCGGTGTAGCCGAGTCCGGTCACACGAACCGTCATCTTGGTCGGATCCAAGTCGAAGACGCCGTCCCGGCCCTGAATTTCTTCGCCGAATGAGTAGACGCCCTCGATGCTGTTGAGCCGGTGACGCGTCTCTTGTGCGAGCTCGATCGTTTGCGAGAGCAGCGCAGCACCTTGCGTGGCCATCTGCATACGGGCGACGTCGAGCGAAGCGAGTAGCGGCAAATTCGGCGACGTCGACAAAAACATCTTGAGCACCGCTTTGAGGCGGTCGAGGCGCACGCGGTCGCCAATTTGATGCAGCATTGCGCCCTGCGAAAACGCCGAGAGCATCTTGTGGGTCGAGTTGATGCTCAAGTCGGCGCCGGCTTCGGTCGCCGATATCGGCAGCGCCGGATGAAACTTGAAGTGCGGTCCCCACGCCTCGTCGACCAGCAGCATCTTCCCGGCATCGTGGGTGATGCGAACGATGGATTCCAAATCAGCGGCGACACCGTAGTAGGTCGGCGAGACGAGATAGATAGCCTTGAGGTCGGGATGCTCGGCAATCGTGCGCGCCACGGTTTCGGGCGTCACCGCATTGTCCATGTGCATCTCTTGATCGACCGCCGGCTGCATGTAGATCGGATACGCGCCGCTCATCACCAGGCCGCCCAGCATCGATTTGTGCGAGTTGCGCGGAACAGCAACCTTTTCGCCGGGGTTCAGCGCGGTCATCATCATTGCTTGATTGCCGCTGGTCGAACCGTTGACCAGAAAGAACGTGTGGTCGGCGCCGTAGGCTTCGGCCGCCAGCTCTTGCGCCTCTTTAATCGACTCGGTGGGCTGCAAGAGGTCGTCGATCCCCGGCATCGGCGTCAAGTCGATCGCAAGAATATTATCGCCGACGAATTCACGGAACGAAAGCTCGGTACCGCGGCCTTGCATGTGCCCCGGCGTATGAAACGGCAACACGCCGGAATCGACGTACTCCAGCAGGGCTTGAAAATACGGGGTCTTGCTTTGGTCTAATTTTGGCGGATGCTGCGTCGCGGGCTCCGCCCCCACGCGTTGGGCGGTCACGCCATTACTTCAAAGCCGAGTCGATCCAGCATCGCGAAGTCATCTTGATCGCTGCGGCCACCGGTCGTCAAGTAGTTTCCGAGCACGATGCCGCTGGCGCCGCTGCGCATGCCTAAGTCCTGCAAGCCCTGGAGCGTGATCTCGCGGCCGCCGGCGAAACGCACGAGCGCGCGCGGTAGTGCCAGCCGCGCCATCGCCACGAAGCGCAGGGCTTCGATCGGCTCGACCAGCGAGCGATCCGCGAAGGGCGTGCCCGGCCGCGGATTAAGAAAGTTTATCGGTACCTCTTCGGGCGCGAGCTGCTGCAAGGTGCACAGAAAGTCGATGCGATCTTCGACCGTCTCGCCCATGCCGATGATGCCGCCGCAACAGACCTCGAGCCCGGCGCCGCGCACAAGTTGCAGTGTGTCCATGCGTTCGTCGAAGGTGTGCGTCGTGCACACCGACGGGAAGTAACGGCGCGACGTTTCGAGATTATGGTTAACTTTGTCGACGCCGGCTGCGACCAGCTGCATGACTTGATCTTCACTTAGGATGCCGAGCGACACCGCGACTTTGATCGGCAGCTCCGCTTTGATCGTGCGCACTGCGTCGCAGACGCGCTCGAGCAGTCGCGAAGAGGGGCCACGAACGGCGACGACGATGCAGAATTCACCGGCACCGCGCAGATGTGCATCGCGCGCCGCGTCGACGAAGCCGTCAACGCTCGCAAGCGTTTCCGGTTCGACGTCGCTGGCAAAGCGAGCGCTCTGCGAGCAGAAGTGGCAGTCTTCGGAACAGCCGCCCTTCTTGGCGTTGTAGAGTACTTCGACGGCGATCCCGTTGCCGCAGTGTTTGGCGCGCACCGCGTCGGCAAGGGCGAGCAGATCCGGAAGATCCTCGTCCGGCAGCAACGCGAGCGATTCGAGCAGCGTACGATCGGCGGCAACGCCATCGTCGAGCGTTCGCGTGCGGGCAGAGGCAATAGTCGGGTGCAATGGGTCCTCGTGATTACGTAAGAAGCGAGGCGAAGATCGCGGCGCCGGTCTTTACCGAAGCGGTCTCGTCTTCGTCAAACGGCAGAATGCCAAGAATCTTGACCTTTCCCTGCAGCGTCCGCTCGACGTCGGCACGATAGTGTTCTTCGGTCGGCCCCCAACGTTCGACCAGCACCGCACCGACAAGCCTGATCCCGGCCTGCTGGCATTGGTTGGCGGTAAGCAGCGCGTGATTCACGCAGCCGAGCTTCAGCCCGACGGTGAGCACCGTATCGAACGCGCCGAGCACCGCGATGTTGCCGAAGTGCTCGCGCGCATTGAGCGGCACCATCAATCCGCCCGCACCTTCGGTAACCAGACCGTTGTCGAGGTGTGCAACTGCCTCGACGAGCTCATTCGCATGCACCTCGGGCGCTCCGTACGCGAGCGCCGCCGACCACGGATCCGCAGCTTTCTCGAACCGCGCAAGCTCGAGTGAACGCACGCCCGCGAGTTTGCCCGCACGGGCAGCGTCACCGGGAATGCCCGGCGCAAGACCCGTCTGAACGAACTTGACGATCGTCGGTGTCATGCCGGCGTTCTTGAGTGCAAGCGCCAATGCGGCAGTGACGCGCGTTTTGCCGACGTCCGTGTCGGTGCCGGTTACGAAGTAGCGATGCATTTCGCTAGTCCTTGCACGAGCAGGTCGATATGTTCGCGCTGATGATCCGATCGCACCGACAGCCGCAGGCGCGAGGAGCCTTTTGGAACGGTGGGCGGCCGAATCGCAGGCGCATGAATATTCATGCTTTCGAGGCAGCGCGCCACTTCTACCGCTCGGGCCTCACTGCCGAGCACCACCGGAACGACCGGTGACGGGCCCTCGGTCGCCGTCAAGCCGAGCGAACGCAATCCGGCACGCAGACGCGTCGCGTTGTCGTGGAGTCGCGCGCGAGCCTCGTCGCCATCGCGGATCAGCGTGAGTGCAACGCGTGCGGCGAGCGCGATCGCGGGCGGCAGCGCGGTATCAAAGATGAAGGTGCGCGCCTCGTTTACGAGCAGGTCGATGACGGCGGCCGGACCGGCGATAAATCCGCCTAGGCCGCCGAACGCTTTCGACAGCGTGCCTAGGATCACGATGCGCGGATCATCAAGTGCGCGCGCCAAGCCGGCTCCCCGCTCACCGGTGACCCCAAGCGCGTGCGCCTCGTCGATCAAGAGCACGTCGCCTTCCTCGAGTTGCCCGAGCATGCGCTCGAGATCGATNNAATCGATTGCATCGCCGTCCATCCCGAAGATCGACTCGGTGACGATGAGCGCGTTACCGCGGCGCCGCGCCGGGAGCGCCGCGTGATCGTAGATGAAGCGGTGGATCTTCGTACCGCGGACGCCGTCGATGAGCGATGCGTGGTTGAGGCGGTCGGAATAGATGTAGTCAACGGTACGTGAAAGGACCGCGGGTGCGCCGAGCGCCGCGAGATAACCCGAGGAAAAGAGCAACACGCGTTCACGGCCGAGCCACGCGGCCAATTCTTCTTCGAGAAGCGACTGCTCGCGATGCGCGCCTCCGAGCAGACGTGCGCCGCCGGCGCCGACGCGCGTAGCCCGGTGAAATGCCTCGACGACCTGCGGATGTGTCGCGAGTGCGAGGTAATCGTTCGAAGAAAAATCGAGAACGCCGATTCGTGCGCGCGGGCGCACTTCGCGGTACCGCCCCTGCCCGCGTATCGCAGCGAGAAGCGCTGACGCGCGGTCGAGATAGGTCAATTCGTTCGCTCCAGCGCCTCAGAAAACGCATCGAAAAAATCGGCGATGTCTTCGTCGCTCGATGAGAGCGGCGGGACGAGTTGGACGGTGGCACCGATCGGCCGCGTGAAATGTCCGAGTTCGTAGAGCGCGTTGGTGACCGGCCACGCCCGCTGCGCGTCGTGCAATTCAATGCCGATCATCGTGCCGGCTTGGCGAATCTCACGGATAGCCGGATGGGTACGCAAGGTCGCTGAGCGTTCGCCGGCAACGCGCTCGATACTACCGGCGCGCTCGAACGTACCTTCGAGCGCAAAGAGTTCGAGTGACGCTAGTGCTGCCGCACAGGCGATCGGATTGCCCGCATACGAATGGCCGTGAAAGAACTGTTTGCGCTCTTCGGGCGCGCCCAGAAACGCTTGGTAAATACGCTCCCGCGCAAGCACCGCCGAAAGCGGCAGCACGCCGCCGGACATGCCTTTGCCGAGCGCAATCAGATCGGGACGAAGGTCGAGTTGTTCGTAGGCAAACATCGTGCCGGTTCGCCCAAAACCTGTCGCGATCTCGTCGACGATCACGAGCGGCATGCAGTTTCGCAACGGTACGTAGTGCTCGATCGGCACGAGCCGCATGCCGGCCGCGGCTTGCACGATCGGTTCCACGATCACGGCAGCAACGTCAGGTGCCTCCAGATCGTCGGCACGTTCGTATGGCCGTGTTTCAAACGTCACCGGGCCGTAGCGCGATTTGAAGACGGCGATGTCGGAGACGCTCATCGCACTGGCGGTATCGCCGTGATAGGCATCCACCAACCGCAGGAAACGGGTACGCCGCGTCTCACCCAGGTGTTGCCAATAATGGAGCGCCATCTTGATAGCCGCCTCGACCGCGCTTGCACCGTCGCCGGCGAAAAACGCATAGTCCGTCTCGCAAAGCTCGCACAATGCTTGGGCGAGCGCTTCGGCCGGAAGATTGGTTGCACCCAGCGTCGTCGCGTGATCGAGCGTCGCTGCCTGCAAGGCGATCGCATCCACGATTGCCGGGTGCGAGTGTCCGTGAATGATCGTCCAAATCGAACTCACAGCATCAAAGAGGCGGCGCCCTCGCGCGTCGTACAGGCTCGTGCCGTCTCCGCGGACGAACGTTCGCGCGCTTGCGTCGAAGGACTGCATCTGAGTGAACGGAAGCCAGAGGTGGGACACCGCTTGGATCATGGACTGCACGAGTTTCGCGTGGACGCACCGGTAATCATCGTCGGCGGAGGCCCGGTCGGCCTTTCGCTCGCGCTTGGTCTTGCGCGCTATGGGGCTGCCTCGATCATCCTGGAGCGCAACCGCGAACCGGTGCCGGAGTCGCGCGCGGCCGTGATCTGGCCGCGCACGCAGGAGATCCTGCGCGATTGGGGAGCATATGCCCCGCTGCGGCAAGCAGGCCGCTTCGCTCGCGAGCTTCGTGGCGTCAATGCGCGCACACAAGCGACGTTTGTCACGATCGACTTCTCGACCATCGATGACGTGTTCGACGATCCGGGCGCGCTGATGCTGCCGCAAAGCCAAACTGAACGCATCCTGCGCGAGCTCGTCGGGAGCAATCCGCTCTGCGCCTTACGCACCGGCGCCGTCGTCGGCGGTCTCGCGCAAGACCAAAGCGGCGTTGACGTGTTCGTCGACGGCCCGTCCGGCCACGAACGCCTACGCGCGTCGTTTGTCGTCGGCTGCGATGGCGCTCACGGCGTCGTGCGCCAGGCGATCGGCCTCACCCTACAGGGCGTGACGTACGACACGCGCGTCGTGCTGAGCGATGAAACGGTCAACGTCGACATCCCCCCGGACATTACCGCGCGCGTGCGCTTCGATTTACCGGGATTGCGCGGTGCGATACGATTCGGCGATCGATCCTGGCGCGTGATGGCCTCCGTCCCGAAGGAGATCAGCGACGAAGACGCGCTCGCGCCGCTAGCCCATCGCGAACGCGTCCGCGACCTCTTCGGCGACGCGCCGTACGAGACACAGTGGAGCAGTTTGTTCAAAATCCACCGCCGTCACGCGCAGCGCTTCGTCGTCGGCCGTGTGATGCTCGCCGGAGATGCCGCACATCTGAACAGCCCCGCAGGCGGTCAGGGCATGAACGCGGGGATTCAAGATGCGGCCAACCTCGCATGGAAGCTCGCGTTCGCCGCTCGCAGCGAGCGCAGCGCTGCCGCGTTAATGGAGAGCTACGATCGCGAGCGGCGCGAGATCATCACCGACACGGTGGAGCGCGTAACCGATCGCATCACGCGTTTCGGGATCACGTTCCCGATGCGCGCGCGTCAATTCGCGATCCGCACCTTCGCCCGTGTAATTCGCGCTCGCGGCATGCAGCGCAAACTCTGCCGCGGTATCGGCATGCTTAGTGGCCGCTACAATACCTCGCCGATCATCGACGCGCGTCATCCGCTCGCGGGACGGCGCATCGACGACCTCCGCCTTGTCGACGGCTCGCGCATCAACGCGCGCCGCGCCGGCCAAGCCTTGTTGATCGTCACCGGCGACTTTGCGCTCGATCTGCCGCATGTACGTGTCCCGTCGCCACCGAAACGGTGGCACGTGAAACCGCCCGTGGTCCTCATTGTGCGCCCTGACGGCTGCGTCGCCGCGGTGATCGAGCGACCGAGCCTGGAACGGATCGAAGCAGCGTGGCGTCGCGCCTTCTGCGACGCGCTGCCGCTACCGGTGTCGGCTTAGTGGCTTCTGCGACAACGACAACCAGTTATCGCGGCGCGGTTTCGCGCATCGCGGTCGGCGGCTGGTTCGAGCTTTACGACCTGTTCATGTCGGCCTACATCTCGCTCGGGCTGATTCGCGCCAAGCTGTTCACCACCACCTCGCCCTCGCCGTTCGACCTGAGCGCGTTCGCCGGATTCATCGGTTGCGGCTTTGCCGGCATGTTCTTCGGTACGCTGATCTTCAGCGGCATCTCGGATCGCTTCGGGCGCAAAGCGGCGTTTACGTTTTCGCTGGTGTGGTATTCGATTGCGACGCTGGTCATGGCGTTCATGAATTCCGCTGCGGCTATCGACGTGTGGCGTTTCATCGCCGGTCTTGGCATCGGGGTCCAACTCGTCACCAGCGACGCCTACGTATCCGAGCTTGTGCCCAAGGAACAGCGCGGACGATGGGTTGCGTTTACCCAAGTGATCGGTTACACGTCGATTCCGGTGGCGGCGCTGCTTGCCTATCTGTTGGTGCCGCATACGATTTTCGGCTTGGACGGATGGCGCTATGTCGTGATGGTGGGCGCGCTCGGCGGCATTGTCATTTGGTTCGTGCGTCCAGGTCTTCCCGATTCACAGCGTTGGCAGAGCGCGCACGCGGCGCACGGGAAAAGCGATCCGCTCTTCGCGCTGCGCACGATCTGGAACCCAACCTACCGCGTCCGCACCGTGATGCTGATCGTCTTCAACCTCGCGCAGACGGTCGGATTTTACGGTTTTGCGTCGTGGGTTCCCGTGTTCCTCGCTACGCAGGGTGTCGAACTCACCCATTCACTGCAGTATGCATTTTTGATTGCGATCGTAAATCCACTCGGTCCGTTCCTTGCGATGATCTTCGCGGACCGTATCGAGCGCAAGTGGCAGATCGTTACACTAGCACTGATCATTGGTGCGGCGGGCCTGGTGTTTGCGCAAATGCGCAATCCGATTCCGATCGTCTTTTTCGGCGTACTCGTCACGCTCGGAAACGCCTGGTTCTCGGCGGCCTATCATACCTATCAAGCGGAGCTCTTTCCGACTCCGATTCGCGCGCAGGCCGTGGGCTTTGTGTACGCGTGGAGCCGCTTTAGCTCGATTTTCGTCGGCTTCCTGATCGCCGCGGTGCTGCGCGCAAACGGGACGCTCGGAGTCTTTGCAATGATCTGCACGGCGATGATCATCGTTGCCCTCGACATCGGCATTCTCGGCCCGAAAACAAACGGCCGCGATCTCGACGAGCTTTCGCCACTATGAACGGCGCCATCGTTATCGGATGTCTCTGTGTAATCGGCGGAGCCATCGGGATTCTCATGAACTTCCGGATGACCACTTCGCGACCGAATCCGGTCTTTGCATTCGGGAACGTGCTCTTCTTCATCGGACCGATCGTGCTCGGCATTCGTTCGATTGCGCGCTCAATGAACCAGGTGGAGCTCTTCGCCTTTGGCTTCGCCGCAGTCGGGCTCGCAGTTATGATCGCCGGACTCGTCTTAGGACGACGGCGCAACCGCGTGTAGCTATGTGAGCTTCACTCGACGCGCTCGTCGATCGAGACGTTATACAGGAAGAGGAACTTGCCCCATTCACCCGGCAGCGTGTTGCGCTTGATCTGAATCCACGGAATATACTTGGGCTGGCGCGGCTTGCGCTTGAGCGACATGTTGGCTTCTTCGGGCGTGCGGTTGTTCTTGCGGTTGTTGCAGCGCATGCACGCGCACACGAGGTTCTCCCAGGTCGACGGGCCACCGCGGCTGCGCGGCACGACGTGATCGACCGTCATCAGTTTCTCACCGCGCGTTCCACAGTACTGACAGGCGTGATCGTCGCGAATCAGTACGTTCTTTTTCGTCAGTGCGACCTTCTGCATCGGACGGCGGATGTAATAGAGCATCCGGATGATCGACGGCATGCGCATTTCGTAGCGCGTCGAGGCGAGCACGCGGTCGCGATTGTGAACGATCTCCGCTTTGCCTGCGAAGAGCAGCTTCACGGCGCGCTGAAAGCTCGTGATGTTGAGCGCCTCATACGTGAAGTTCAAAACAAGCACATCACTCATGATAAATGCGCGAAACGAGGCATTCACATGCCTCGTTTTCTTACAAACGTCAGTCGAGTTTCGGTCAGCATCTGCGTTATTGCTAACCTTTCATCCGGCCGCAACCTTTCTTTGACGCGTTCGAATGCCACGCTCGCAACTTCGATCGCTGCATCCGCCGCGCGAAAATCAGGTTCCTTTCCGTCGTTGTCAGCGAGATAGGCGTGCGCCGCCAGCGCGAGCGTTGCGATCACTTCGGTCAGCAACGGCTCGAGCGGTGGGATCTGCCCCTGGAATCCGGATGGCCCGGATTCTGCCGCCTGCGAACTCATTGGGGAGAGAAGTTACGCGGCGGAGGAAGCCTTCCCTTGCGCGCGCGCGGCTTCGACCATGCTCAGGAAGTACGCGTGGACCCTCGGATCACCGGTCAATTCGGGGTGAAACGAGGTCCCGAGCACGTTATCCGCGCGGACCATCACACCGTGCCCGTCGCGCGAGGCGAGCAGTTCCACGCTGGGCCCCACACGCTCGATCCACGGCGCGCGAATGAACACCGCCGGAAACGGTTTCCGTCCAAGCGCGGGAATCAGCAACTCGACTTCGGCCGATTCGTTTTGGCGTCCAAACGCATTGCGCCGCACCGTGATATCGATAAGGTCAAGCGTCGGCTGTTTCATATCCGCAACGTCACGCGCGGTAACGATCATCCCCATGCACGTCCCCCACAGCGGCATGCCGCCGCGGACGCGTTCGACGATCGGCTGCGCTAGTCCAAAGCGGTCGAGCAGTTTCATCACCGTCGTCGACTCACCGCCGGGAATGACGAGCCCGGCTACGCGCGCGAGTTCTTCCGGCGTCTTCACCGAGATGGCTTGCGCGCCGGCACGTTCCAGCGCCGCGACGTGTTCGACCACGTCGCCCTGCAGCGCAAGGACACCTACGAGCGGATTAGTTGCCACGCGTTGCGAGCAGTTCCGATTCGTCGAGTTTGCGCACGTCGATGCCGGGCATCGCGTCGGCGGTTCCTAGCGAACGGCACGCGTCGGCGACGACCTTGGCGTCGGTGTAATGGGTGGTCGCATCGACGATCGCGCGGGCGAATTTCTTAGGATCTTTGGACTTAAAGATGCCGCTGCCGACGAAGATGCCCTCGGCGCCGAGTTGCATCATCAGCGCCGCGTCGGCCGGCGTCGAAACACCGCCGGCACAGAAAAGCACGACCGGGAGTTTCCCGGCCTCCGCCACGTCCTTGACGAGTTCGTAGCTCGCGCCGATGTCGCGCGCACGCGCGACCAGTTCTTCCTTAGGAGAGACCGTCAGTTGGGCGATGGCGTCTTTGATCGCGCGGATGTGGCGTACGGCTTCGACGATGTTGCCGCTGCCGGCTTCACCCTTGCGCCGAATCATCGCTGCGCCTTCGGTGATGCGGCGCAGCGCCTCCCCGAGGTCGCGCGCACCACAGACAAACGGCGTTGTGAAGGCGTTCTTATCGACGTGATAGAGATCGTCGGCCGGTGTGAGTACTTCGGATTCGTCGATGTAGTCGATCCCGATCGATTGCAGCACTTGCGCCTCAGCGAAGTGACCGATGCGCACCTTGGCCATGACCGGAATCGTCACCGAATCCATGATGCCGGCAATCAGTTCGAGTGAGCTCATGCGCGCGACGCCGCCGGCAGCGCGAATATCCGCTGGGATTCGCTCGAGCGCCATGACGGCCACGGCGCCGGCCTCCTGGGCGATGATGGCCTGCGCGGGGGTCACGACGTCCATGATGACGCCGCCCTTGAGCATCTGCGCGAGCCCGCGCTTGACGGTTACGGTGCCGGTCGACTTCTGTTCCATGTCCCTATCGTATCAAGGGAAACCAATGGAGACATTAGTGATAAGTCGGCACCACGTTGGGGACCGACGCGGTTGGCACCGGGGTGGCGCTCTGGGTCGACTCCTCGGAGAAGGTCGTCACCGACGGCGACGGACTCGGCAGTTTGGTCTGATCCCAGATCGGCAGGTTCGGATTAGGCGTCCAGCTCGGCGTCGGCGACGGCGAAGGCGGGCGTTCTGGGGTGGGCAACGGCTTCGGCGGGACCCGCGGGTCGGGGAACTTCGGGTCGCCGGCGGCAGCGAGCGTCTGGGTGTTCTTCCAGTCGGGACCGTACGGACCGTCGGTCTGCTCCGGAACTGGAGTGATCAGCGGTATCTGGTTGAGGTTCCCGTTGTCTGCAGCCTCGACCATGACCCGATCGCCCATGTGCTCGCCGAGCAAAATCGCAGCGAGTAATACCACCACGCCGGCGGCGAGCACCATCGTCAGAAACCGGTTAGGCCGCATCAGGCGGGCACCACGTCGAGCTTCGCGGCGCGCGCACGACGTTCGGTCGGCCGGCCGATCATTTGAACCTCGCGCATCTCGCCAACATCCATTTGTACGCGCGCAGTGTGGCCGCGAAACTCGACTTGCACCGGTCGCGCCCGGTCGAGCATGTTGCACACGAAAATCCGCACCGCGCCCTTTTCATCTTCGAACCCGATGGCGCCGACTTCGACCGGTGAAATCGTCACTTCGTCGCTGATGTCGCGTCCGGCAAAGATGCACGTGAACGGCTCCTCCGCCGAGAGCTCGGGCATATCGCCGTAGATACGATCGTGCACGAGATCGATCACGTAGCTACAACGTTTGCCGCCCCAGTGCACGCGCGCTGCCGCAATCCACTGCCAACCCTGCGGGCGCATCGGTGCAAGATGTGGGCGGCCGCTAGTGCGGTAGCCGTTGAGCCCGCCGATCGTTTCCGCCACGGCCCACAAGTACTTCGCACCGGTCCACGGCGAGAGGTACATCCCGCGATTTGCCATCGAACCGCCATCGAACCATTCGCCGAACTCACCCGGCACCGTATTGCGCGCACTTCCGACCTCCATCGCGGCGTACACCACGTCCAAGAAATGCACGCAGTCTTCGACGAAGCCGTCGCGCGCAAGCGCGACCGCAAACCACAGCGTGAGATCGGGCCAGATACCGCCGAGCAATCCGAATCCGTACGACGGGAAATACCATGCATCGGCGGTTGAGATGGTGCGCAGGCCGACCGGCGTAACGAAATCGGCTTCGAGCAAGCGGCGTAAAATCGCTTTACGCTGCTCCGCAGCCGCTACGCCAAAGAGCACCGGAAAGATCTCGTCGGAGGTAAAGTTGTCCTGATAGTTGCGGTCTTGGTCGTAGTTCAAGGCAAAGGCGCCGGTATCGTCGTCATAGAGAAAGTCCATCATCGATTCGCGCAGCGCTTGCGATTCGTTGGCGTACTTTTCCCAGTTTGCCCAGTCGCCGGCGACCGCGCAGAGCATTGCCGCGGCTTCGAGCGCAAAGACCCCCTCGGCATTGATCTCAGTCACCGCGCCGTCGAGCGTATAGTACGGGATGATGTTGCGCCACGAGGAGATGCCGTACATGTCCACGCCTTTGGCTTTGCAAAACAGCAACCCCTGATCGTCGCGTTGGGTGAGCATGTAATCGGCGAGCTTGACGATCAGCGGGAGGCACTGGCGAACCCAGCCGTCGTCTAGTGTGGCGTTGTAGTGGTGCAGCATCGCCACCAAATGCAACGGCGTATCGTCGTTGATATTGAGATCGTACGCCGTCGTGTAGCCGCTCACGCCGCGCACGTATTCAACCATTAAACCCGATTCCTCGATACATTTGTTGAAGACTTCGATCGCATCGCGGCTAAACTCAGGCCAAAAATAATCGAAGCCGTGGACGAACCACGAAGTATCGCGTGATACGAGGATGTCGGACGGCGGCGAATTCGTCGATCCCCAACCTTTCGGGTATTCTTTGACGATGCGGATCATATTGGCCTTAGCCCAGGCCACGCCGCGGCTAATCGTCGGCGACGGCGTCATGAATCGCGCATCGGCCAAGCGCCGCGCGTAATAGCGCTGCGTATCGTGCAACGCGCGCTCGTCTGCGAGCAGCCGTTCGAGTACCGGAAGACTCTTGTCCGTGCCGTCTTTATGGAAGACGACGGCGAGGCGCAGCGCCTCGCGCGCTCCCGGCGCGATGGCGATGCGATATTCGAGCGCACCGTAGACCCGGCGTCCGAGGAGGGTCGAGGTCTCGGAAGCACCGCGTCCGAAGCCGGGCAAGCCTTCGGGCAAAAGCGAGCCGCGACGCATGTTCTCCATGAGCACCTGCTCGCGCAGCGACAGCTCGACCGCGCGCGGTTCGCGCGAGCCGCCCCACCAGCGCTCCGAGCCGGTCTCGTTGTTCTTGGAGCCAATGAAGCGCCCGTGGGACCACGCCGTCACCTCGCTCTCGGGCTCGCCGTAGAAGCGCTGGCCAACGAGCATGGCCCACGGGAACAGCGCCACCTCGATCGGGTCCGATCCCGGATTGTACAGCGTTACGTCGACCACGAACGAAACGGTACGATCGAACGACTCGCCGAAGGGCACGTAAAAGGCTTCCGTCACGTGCACGCGATGTTCGAGCGTAAACTCAGCGATTTGCGCGTACGGCAAAAAGGTTAGTTCGCGTGTAATCTGATGTGGGAAAAGGGTCTGCTCGCTACCAAGTATACGGTACGCAATGTGGTGCGTCCCGAAAATGATCTTATCGGTGTCGGCGTCCCACAAGCCACGCACGCCTCCCTTTGCGGTCGATTGCGCATACGACTTATAGTTCCCGAGCAAAAGCCCATAGGGCGTTTGCGATTCGGGGACGACGTACGCGCAAAACTCGTTCCGCTGCGCGTCATAGCTCGGACCCATCTTATTCCATCGTACGCTCTTGACCGCGACGCACCTTTCGCCGGAAACTAATGCGCATGACGTTTGCTTGCCCTGCAAAAATCAATCTGACCCTGGAAGTGGTAGGGCGCCGAGATGACGGCTACCATACGCTACGCAGCGTCATGGTGCCGCTCGAGCTTGCCGATGAGTTGCAAATCGCAGCGTCTAACCGATTTTCATTCACCTGCAGCGATCCGGCATTAGGCGGCGATGACAATCTCGTGGTACGCGCCGCGCGCGCGCTCGAGCCGATCCCGGGCTACGCGGTGACATTGCGCAAGGTCATCCCAACGCAAGCGGGCCTGGGCGGGGGGTCGAGCGACGCTGCCGGCGTCCTGCGTGCCGCGATGGTGGGCGCCTTCGGCCGGAGCTATGCCATGGATTGGGTGGCGCTCGCGCGTTCGCTCGGCTCAGACGTCCCGTTTTTCCTCGCCGATTCCGGCGCGCTGGTCGAGGGTACCGGGGAGCGCGTGACGGCGGTCGGGGCGCTCCCCGACTGGCACGTGCTCGTGGTCAAGCCGCCGGTCGCAGTTTCGACCGCAGCCGCCTACGCACAGCTCGATCGCACGCCGCCGTCGTCGCGGCCGCGAAATACCTCGTCATCGCTCGCACTGCTGAGTGCGCTGCAGCGTGGTGACTTCGACGACGTCGAGCGCACGCTCGGCAACGATTTTCACGACGTCATTGCGAGTACGACGCCGGAGGTCGCGCGCGCGATCGACGCATTGCGGCGCGCAGGCGCAACCAACGCGCTCCTGGCCGGCTCGGGCTCGGCGGTATTTACGATCGCGCGCGATGCACAAACGATCGCCGATCTCGATGCGCGCCTGGATCTCGACGGTGCCTACCGCCGATTTCTGACCGCGTTTGCGCACAGCCGCTCGTGGCGCGGAAGCGTCGCCCTTCAAACGGCGCAGGGCAAGCCATGACCACGGCTGTGGTGTTGGCCGGCGGACCGCCGGACGACGTTGCTGCGCTTGAGCCCGGCGCCGTGAACAAGGCATTCGTGCACATCGCCGGCGTGACGTTGGTTGAACGCACGTTGCGTGCCCTGCGCGCGAGTTCGGAAATCGATCGGATCATCGTCGTTGCGCCCGCGAGCGCTCACAGCGATGCGGCCCTCGCGACGGCCGATGAGCGGCGCGCCGACGGCGAAAAGATTCGCATCAGTCTGCGCAACGGTTTGCTCGGTCTGCCTCCGGACGAAATCGTCCTGGTCAGCACCTCGGATCTGCCAATCCTTACGCCGGCATCGGTCGATGATTTCGTCGATTACGCCCGCGAGCAGGACGCCGATGTCGGTTACGGCTGCGTTGAACGGACGGTTCACGAAGCGATCTATCCGGACGTGCCGCATACCTGGGCACGTCTGCACGACGGAACGTTCTGCGGCGCCGGATTCGTCGCGATCAAACCCCGCGTGCTCCCCGCCCTCGAGCGGTTCATCGAACGCCTCGGTGCAGGCCGCAAAAATCCGCTGCGACTGGCGTCGCTTTTCGGCTGGGACGTGCTCGCCCGCTTCGCGCTCGGCCGGCTCTCGATTGACGGTGCCGAGAGGCGAGCATCGCAGCTCCTCGGCGCGCGCGTCTGCGCACTGGTTTCGCCCTACCCCGAAACCGGCGTCAATGTCGACCGGGTTAGTGACGTTGCACTTGCGGAACAACTCGTGCTAGCCTCTCTTTTACCAGCTTTGGAATGAGGAACACATGTCTATACTTTCCGATGTCAAAGAAATCGAAGCAAAGGTCCGCGAGTCCATGGAAAATGGGCCGGTGACGCCCTACTATACGTTGCCGCTCGACAAGGTATATGACGTTCTCAACGCGGCATTGGCTTCGGAGATCATCTGCGTGTTGCGGTACAAGCAGCACTACTACATGACCACCTCCATCCATCAGGATCAGCTCCAAGACATGTTCAAGGAGCACTGGATGGACGAGGAAGGTCATCTCGAGCGAATCGCCGACCGGATCAAGCAGTTGGGTGGCGTTCCGAACTTAGACCCCAACGGGATCAGCAAGCGTGCCTTCTCCACCTTCTCGAGTGGTCACACGCTGGCGGATCTGTTGCGCGAGGATTTGCTCGCCGAACGCGTCGTAATTAAAATGTACGGCGACATCGTGGATTATTTCGGCAAAGCGGATCCGGTAAGCCGGCGCATGATGGAGGAGATCCTCAAAGACGAGGAAGACCACGCCGACGAGATCGCCGACCTGCTGTACACGGTCGATCCAAAAACCGGCAAGACCGCCGAACAGTTCACAGGCGACGGCGTCCTGCAAGCGTTTAAGCCCAACGGTAAATAGCTTAGTCGGGCGTTCTCCAACGTTTGAACAAATCGTTGGTGATACCGAATTGATCCAACGCCTTGCCCACGGTGTGCGCGACGATATCGTCCACGCTCTGTGGTGCCGCGTACATTGCCGGGATCGGCGGCAAAATCACCGCGCCGATCTCGGCCAGACGAGCGAGCGTGCGTAAATGGCCGAGGTGCAGCGGCGTTTCGCGCACCACCAGCACCAGCTTGCGCTTCTCTTTTAAGCAAACGTCGGCGGCACGAATCAACAAGGTGTCGTTGATCGAATAGGCGATGGCGCTCGCGCTCTTCATCGAACACGGGATGATCAGCATCCCGTCGGTCACGAACGAACCGCTCGAGATCGCCGCCGCCAAATCGTCGCCGCGATGGACGACGTCGGCCAACGCTTCGAAATCGTCGGTCGTCATTTCCATCTCGAGCTCGATCGTGCGGCGCGCGGCGTCGCTAATGACGACGTGCGTTTCCACACCGCCGATCGCGCGCAGTGCTTGCAGCGCCATATAACCGTATGCGCTGCCGCTTGCACCGCTGATCCCGATGATGATGCGCCGCATGAGCCCCCTTTATACGCCCGATGCAGGGGCGCCTGGTGCAAGCTTTAACTGCTAAGCGGTAATCGTGAACGCTTCGCTGGCTGCTGCATTTATCGCCGATCTCCGCACATGGTGGGACACCGGAGACGACGCGACCCTGATCCGGGCGCTGCGTTCACCCTGTTCGGGCGTACCGCACGACACGGCGGCAGCGTATGCAACCGCCGCGACACGCCTTCCGCCGTTGCTCGACGCGATCGCTCGCGGGCTGCTCGCCGTATCGACCACAGAGCGTGACGCCCTCCTGCGCTTTTCCGAGCGAGTCAACGCGATCGAGCCGCAGACCGACCTCTATGAGTTGTTCGAACTTCAGGCGGGGCCCGACGATCCGGCGAAAGACAACGGGTCGGTATTTGCACTGACGTCCGCGCTGTCCCCGGATCAGCGCGCGGGCGTGCGCGCACGCCAGAAACACTTCTCGGCCTCGGCACTCAATGCGTACGCACAATGCGCGCGCAAGTGGTACTACCGCTATGTATGTGCGGCGGTCGAAGACGTTCCGTCGTCCGCGTCGACATACGGAACGGCCTTTCATGCCGCGCTCGAGGATTTTCACGGCGAATTTCCCGAGCCGCAGGCGCGCGACGAAGCCGCGATGCGCACGAAGATCGCCGGCTACGTGAATTGGGCTTTCGAGCGCTTTCATACGCAGTTCGACTGCCCGGTCGAGTTTGAACTGCAGAAGCGGCGCGCGCTTCGTACCGCCGAACGGTATGTCGACTGGCTCCTTGCCGAAGCTGCGCGCGCCCCATTTACGGTCATCGGGCGCGAGATCCCGGTCTCGCTCAACCTCGGCGGCTTTGATTTCGTCGGCTTCATCGACCGTCTGGATCGCGATGAACGCACCGGCGCGGTCAGTATCTTCGACTACAAAACCGGGTCGATTGCGACCAGTGCCGCCGAGTATCGTGAAGACGTCCGGCGCTTCGTGGACTTTCAGTTGCCGTTCTACTATTGGGCGCGCACCGACGCCGGCGATCGCGTCTATCGGCTGGCCTTGATTCCGCTCAAAGACGCGCTGCTCGATGTCGTGCCGATTTCACTAGAAGTGGTAGCGGTCGCGCCCCCAAACGGCAAACGCAATGGCGCGCCGAGCGGATCGATC
>PMUE01000318.1 GCA_003167055.1 Vulcanimicrobiota bacterium
GTGCCGTCCGCTGATCGTGAATATCCATCGCCGTACCGATTCGATGGAAAGGTGATGGGGTACCGAGATGCACCCAGCGGATCAAATGCCAGCGGTACATCCCATCCGCACGGCGACGCATACGAAAGTCCGCCTCCAAACTGCCACTGCGCAGCGAGCGCATCAACACCGGTAAATCAAGCGGATGCACGAGCGCATTGCGTTCCTCGAGCGTCGAGCCCGACGGCAATCCGGTGTATTCGAACCAGGCGCGGTTGACAAATGTCAGCCGGTCCTCACTGTCGGTTGTCCACACCATGATCGGCAGCGCGTCGGCGAGATTCCAAAAGCGATCGTCGGCGACACGATCATCGAGGTCACCACGCATAGGTGCACGCGCCGCCGGGATCGGCGATGAGCACAGCACGGCCTAAGCGTTGCGCGAACGCACGCAGCGCGGAGGCTCCGAACTCGCCCGTCGCACCGAAGGTCATGGCCTGGATGTTTTCTCTACCCACGCTCGAGCCGGGCTCAAACGTCCGAGCGCTTATCCTCGCTTGCGAGCGTAGGCTCGGCGCGCTGCGTCCTTGATGGCCGCGGTCCCCATGCCGTAGTACTCGATCAGCTCGATCGGATCGCCCGACTGGCCGAACAGATCCTGTACGCCGATGAACTCGACGGGTACCGGGGCCTTGGCGGCCAGCGCTTCGGCGACAGCCGAGCCCATGCCGCCATGGACCTGATGTTCTTCCACCGTGACGACCGCGCCACAGGCCCGAGCCGCGTCGACGATCGACGCTTCGTCCATCGGCTTGATCGTGTGGTTGTTGACGACGCGCGCGTCAATCCCGTCCTCGCGCGCAAGCTCATCGGCAGCGATCAGCGCGTAGTAGACGAGAATGCCGCACGCGACGATTGCGACGTCGTTGCCTGCACGAAACGTTTGCGCCTTGCCAACTTCAAACGGCGTTGCATCCGTGGTAACGATCGGCGACTTGTCGCGCGCAAACCGCAGGTAGACCGGGCCGAATCGTTCCGTAAGCGCAAGCGTCGCCTTCTTCGTCTGCACCGAGTCACACGGCACGACGACGGTCATGTGCGGAATCACGCGCATGATCGCGATATCTTCGATCGCCTGGTGGGTCGCGCCGTCGGGTCCAACCGAGACCCCGGCATGTGCGCCCGCGATTTTCACGTTGGTTTCGTTGAGCGCCATGATCGTGCGCACTTGCTCCCACGAGCGTCCGGGATTGAACATCGCGTACGAGGCGATCCACGGAATCTTGCCGACCGCTGCAAGGCCCCCCGCCATCGCGACCAGCATTTGCTCGGCAACGCCGATTTCGATGTACTGCGCGGGATGGGCTTTTTTGAAGCCATCCATGCGCGTCGACTCGGCGAGATCCGCGCAGATTGCAAGCACGTCTTTGTTCAACGTGCCGGCCTCGATCAAACCCTCGCCGAAGCCGTTACGCGTCGGCAGCGATTTTAGCGCGCCGGCATCGCGGTAGTCCACCAACGCCATCGAACGTGCGGCATGATCGAGCGTTTCGGTGCTAGACACTTGCAAGAATCCTTTCCCGCGTCGCCTCGAGCTCGCGCAGCGCTACGTCGGCTTGTTCCTTATTCGGTGGCTTGCCGTGCCACGTGTAGTCGCCCTCCATGAAGCTGACGCCCTTTCCGGGCACCGTGTTCGCAACGATCACTTGCGGCTTGCCTTTCACCGCCTTGGCACGCTCCATGACCTCGATGAACTGACCGATGTCGTTGCCGTCGCACTCGAAGACCTCCCAATTGAAGGCGCGGTATTTGTCGGCAAACGGCTCGAGCGGCATGACGTCTTCGGTGCTGCCGTCGATTTGTATGAAATTGCGATCGACGATGCAGGTAAGATTGTCGAGCTTGAACTTTGCTGCGGTCATGACCGCCTCCCAATGCAGGCCGCACTCATGCTCGCCGTCAGAGGTTACCACGTACACGCGCCAATCGTCGTGGTCGAGCTTCGCTCCCAGCGCCATACCGGTGCCTTGCGCGAGCCCCTCACCGAGCGGCCCCGATGTCGTTTCTAATCCCGGCAACTTCAGGCGCTCGGGGTGCCCTTGCAGACGCGATCCGAATTTGCGCAACGTCAACAATTCTTCGACCGGGAAATAGCCGAAGTTGGCCATCGCCGAGTATCGCACCGGCGCGATGTGCCCGCACGAAAGGAGCAGCCGATCGCGCTCGGGCCAATCCGGTTGTTGCGGATCGTGGCGCATGATGAAGCCGTAGAGCGCCGTGAAGATATCGGCCATGTCAAG
Source organism: Vulcanimicrobiota bacterium (assembly GCA_003167055.1). Classification (GTDB taxonomy): domain Bacteria; phylum Vulcanimicrobiota; class Vulcanimicrobiia; order Vulcanimicrobiales; family Vulcanimicrobiaceae; genus Aquilonibacter; species Aquilonibacter stordalenmirensis. Next base: position 2,280 of record PMUE01000318.1, read on the forward strand.
TGAGCCGGCGGAGTGGCCGGAGCACGCGGCCAGCAGCGAGCGAATGATGCCCTCGCGCACGTCGTTGGCCTTGAGTTCAAGCTCCTTGCGGCGCTCGGGAGTCAGGGTCTGCATACCGCCCGTTATACCAGGGTGGCCCAAGGCAAACCTACGCCCGTTGTCGTCGCTCCGGCTCGGTCAGCAGCCGATTCTGCTCGTCGTGTGTCGCAAATTTCCCGTGTACTCATCCGGCCTCACGACCTGGGAATTCCAAGCAATCCGCTTGTAATCCGAATCGCAGACCGTACAGGTAACCTCAGATCCTCTGTTCCCGATGGTCATATAGTGACCGCCGGTGATCTCGGCATGGAGCCCAAAATTCAGGTGGCAGAGATGCCACTGGTTCTTCAACGGCTGGAGCTCAGGAAACACCTCGACGATGGCGCTATCGGCCAGCTGATGCTGCCGCTCTTCTCGCCCGGATTCAACACGACGCTGCCGTTGATCGATCGAACCACGACACTGATATTAAGGTTGTTGTAGATTCTAGCGGCCAACACGGGCTGAACGCTGAGCAGCAGCGCCACAAGACTGAAGCTGCAAACCATAGAGAAACGTTTCATGACGCTCCTATCCCTCGCTCCGGGTTTGTGCGCTGTGCCGCGGTCTCCTCGCGATGGCAGCCCAGGCAGAGCGTCTCCAGGTTGTCAAGATGATGGATGCAACTCAGCGCGCCGTGCGCGCCGCGCGCTTGCTCGATGTGATTGACTTCAAGCCGATCGGTCTTGCGGAGACGCTTGTACTTTGGGTGGGAACGCGGCGGCGGCTTATGCCCGCACCGTTTGCAACGATAACGATCGCGTCGCTTCGCGGCGCGCCGCGCAAGCGTCCACCAGTGGTTGGTCCAGAACCGTTGCGAGCAGCGATCGCTGCACCACATTCTTCGCCGTAGCGGCAATGGCTCGCCGCACCAGCGGCACGCGCCGTCGGTCCGCGCCGCGAGAGTGCAAACGGTTGTGAGCGTGCTACTTCTCAAGTACCGGTGCACCCGCTGGAGCCGCCGTTGGCAAAGGTCGAGGCGCGAGGAGGGAGCATAGCCTTAGCTCTGTGTGGGCAACCAAAAGTATGCGATCGCGTACTTTTGGTTGCCCAAACGAGCAACGAAGACTTTTGACAACGACGGCCCAGCCCCACGGGTTGCCTCATCGGCACTCCGCGGACGTCGTTGCTCTTCGCTCGCAAAGCGTTGCTTTTGTCGCTCATCGCGCCTCGCCTGCGGGTGCCGATGACCGCAACGAATGTATCGCTACTTACGGAGTGGGTCACTAATGTTGGTGCTCCTACTCGTGCTCGTGCCCATCATCGCCGGTCTGGTGATGCTGATGCTCCGCGGCGAAAACCCGATCGCAGCGAAGGCGACGGGAGCGATCGTGTCCGCCGGGACGTTCGTCGGCGCGCTGCTGGTATGGACCGGAGGTTCGGAATTCAGTTTCCGGTGGCTTTCGCGGCCGTTCGAGTCGGCGTTTCATTTCGGGGCAACCGGCATCTCGATTTGGCTCGTGTTACTGCTGACCGTCTGCACGTTTTGCGCGGTGCTTGCGACCAACATGCCGCGCACGCGCGAGTTCGTTGCGCAGTTGCTCTTGCTCGAAGGCACGATGCTGGGTCTGTTCCTGGCGCGCGATCTGCTGGTCTTCGCGCTCTTCTGGGACTTGATGCTGCTGCCGGTGTTCTTCGTGCTGATGGGCTGGGGACAACATCATGCAACCGCGTGGCGCTATTTTCTCTACAACTTCGCGGGCGGCCTGACGTTGCTGCTGGCGACCGCCGCATTCGGCGTGCTCTTCGGTTCAACCGACGTGATCGGTCGCGAAGGCGTGCACGTGATCGGTTCGTGGGCGCCGTGGATCTTCGCCGGTTTTGCCTTTGCCTTCTTCGTGAAGACGCCGGTATGGCCGCTGCACACTTGGATGCCGCTTACCTATGCCGACACGCCGGCGCCGATGGTCGCGGTGGTGAGCGCGGTGCAATCCAAAGCGGGCCTATATGGGTTGATCGTGATCGGGATGGCGTTTATGCCGGACTATTTGCGCGCGGCCACGACGCTCTTCATCGTGCTCGGCGTGATCTCGTTGCTCTACGGCGCGTTCACGGCGCTCGTCCAGACCGATGCCAAACGCGTGGTCGCCTATTCCTCGCTGTCCCACCTTGGGCTCATCGTCATCGCCATCGTGTCGTTCAACCCGATCGCCCTGCAGGGAGCGGTGATATACATCGTCGCGCACGGACTCTTCTCGGCGGCCTTGTTCCTCGTCTTGGGGTACGTCGAATCGCGCGAGGAGACACGTTCGCTTACGCGGCTCGGTGGTCTTGGCGCGAAGAATCCGCGCCTGGCGGGAGCGTTGTGCATCGCTACGCTCGCTGCGCTGGGGTTGCCTGGACTCGCCGGTTTCGTCGGCGAGATCATCATCCTGACCGGCGTATTTCAGGTCGGCTGGACCTGGGTCGTGATCCTCGCGCTGATTCCGATCGTGCTCGCGTCGGCATATATGATCCGGCTCTATCAGGGGATCATGAACGGTCCGGAGATCGCAGACTTGCCGGTCCGCGCCGATCTTTCGTGGATCGAGGGCATCGCGCTTGCGCCACTCGTGCTTGCACTCGTACTGATCGGCGTCAATCCGCACGCGCTCACCACCTTTGATCCAACGCTGTACAGTGTCGCTGCGCCGGCGGCGCAAGGAACGGGCCGATGACGATCTCGTTTACTAGCGCGGATTGGGCCTCGGTTGCCCCGCTGACGATCGTCGCGGTGACGGCGCTCGTAGTCTTACTCGCCGACCTGCTTGCGCCCAAGAACGCCAATCGCTACGTCGCAATCGGCATCGCGCTGGTGGGATTGGTCGTCGCCGCTGCTGTGTGCGGAAGAGCGTATTTTGGTCACGACTACGCGGCCTTTGGCGGAGCGTTTATCGTCGGCGGGTTCAGTGTCGTCTTCGAGGAGATCATCCTCATCTGCGCGTTCGGCTCGATCCTGCTCTACGGCACGACCGGAGAGAAGGACCGGATTCCCGGCGCGGTGGCGCTGCTGCTGTGGTCCACCTGCGGCGCGATGCTGATGGCCGGGGCCGGCAGCTTGATGACGATCTTTCTCGGGCTCGAGTTATTATCGCTTGCGCTCTACTGCTTGTGCGGGCTCGCCGATCGCCGCACGGCACGCGAAGCCGCGCTGAAGTATTTGATACTCAGCTCGACCGCGTCCGGTTTCCTGTTGTTCGGGATGGCGCTGCTCTTTGGCGCGAGCGGTAGCGTGGCGCTGGCCGATCTCGTGTCACCGGCGCTGGTGAGCAATCCGCTGTTGTGGCTTGGTGCCGGCATGTTTTTGATCGGCATCGCGTTCAAGCTGAGTCTCGTTCCCTTCCACACCTGGTCGCCCGACGTGTACGAAGGTGCGCCGCTGCCGGTGACCGCGTTTATGAGCGTGGCGACGAAGGCTGCGACGCTCGCCGTCTTCGCGCGCTTCATCTACGCGGCGTTGCCGCCCGGCGTCGATCGGCGTCTGCTGCTTCCGGTGTGGATCATCGCGGCAATTTCGATGATCGCGGGAAATGTCGGGATGCTGGCGCAACGCGACCTCAAGCGGCTCATCGCCTATTCGGGCATCGCACAGGTCGGGTACATCCTCACCGCGCTGGCCGGCGGAACGCCGCTGGGGTTGCGGTACGCGATCTACTACATCGCGGCCTATACGTTTATGAACTTGGGAGCGTTTGCGGTCGCGAGTTTGCTTTCAGACGATGCGGAACAAGGATCCACGTTGGCAAATTATCGCGGACTCGGCCACCGGCGGCCGATTGTCGCGGCACTGATGACGTTTTTCTTGCTGGCCATGGCCGGCTTACCGCCGACCGCCGGTTTTCTCGGAAAGATTTTGATTCTGTCAACCAGCGTCGACACGGGTTACGCGTGGCTCGGCGTCGTGCTGATCGTCGGGACCGCCATCTCGCTGTACGCGTATGCCAAGGTGATCTTCGCCATGTACACGCCCGAAGGCCACGGCCATACCCACGACGTGCGCCCATTTGCGCCGCTTGCCTGGATCAGCGCCGTCGCGTGCTTCGTGCTGGTATTGCTCATGACGTTTTATCCCCTGACGCCGAGTAACGTGCTGCCGCTCGTGCGATGAATACGCACGGCGACGTCATTCGCGCGCTGGGCAACGCGGTACGTACGATCCGCGCCCGCGTGGATCGTGCGTTGCAGAATTCCGGCCTGCGCCTGGGGCAATATCAGGTGCTGCGCCACCTCTGGGATGAGGATGGCCTGACGCCACGCGAGATCGCCGATCGCCTCGACGTCGAGATGCCGACCGTCACGCGCACCGTCCAGCGAATGGTGCGCGACGGGCTGGTCCAGCGCCGCGCGCACCCCGCGGACGCCCGCTCGGTCCGGATCTACCTGACCAAGCGCGGCACCGAGTTGCGTCCTGTGCTCGACGAGATCGTTGACGCGCAGACCGAGCAGGCATTGCGCGGCTTTTCGCCGCAGGAGCGCGGCGAATTCGCGGCGCTCCTCGAGCGCCTGGCAGAGAATTCTCGCGAGGACGGCGGTCACAATAGGCACGGATAGCGCGTCGAATCGAGTAGAATGGAAGTCTGGGCCTGGGAGGGCTGGGCATGAACCACCGCGTCTTGGCAAGCATGGCTGCGCTCATCATGGCGGTAGCTGTTGTCGTAAATGTGCCGGCGCTCGCCCGGGCGGCCGACCATCCGAACGTTTACGTCGATCCTAACCTCGATGAGAACACGCTCAACGGCTTTCCCTCCGATCCCAAGGGCGCCATTCGGGCAACGCGCGAGCTTATTGCGGCGGGCGATATGGCCGGCGCCATTCGCCGCCTCTCGATGTACGTCGTCATCCATCCCGGCGAGGTCGAACCACGCCGATTTCTCGGCGACTTGTATTTCCGTACCGGACAAATCGATCGCGCGGAATTTGTCTATGAGGAAATTTTGAAGTTCGCGCCCGGCGATAAAGAGACGCACAATCGTCTGGGGACGGTGTATGCCGAAGAGAATCGCGTCGACGACGCGATTGTGCAGTTTAATGCCGCACTGCCGGGAACCGATTCGGTCAACGATCTGGTCACGCTGCACGTGCGTAAAGGTGACCTCGACAAGTACGAGATCACGGTCGAGAAGATGGCGCGCGACTATCCCAACGATCCGGGGCTTCAGGGCGAGCTTGGCCAAGTGTTCTACGCGATTCATCAACCGGCGCAAGCCGAGGTGTACTACGATCGCGCACTCGATCAGGATCCGACCGACCTGACCGCGCTCAATGGCGTCGGGCTCGCACTGCTCGAGCTGCACCGCTACGACGAGGCGGTGAGGATGTTCCAGCAATGTCTGGGCATCGATCCGCCGTCCTATCAATGCCAAAACAACCTCGGTGCGACGTATTTGGAAGCGCACAATCTCAGTCAAGCGAAAGTCGCACTCGACAAAGCCTTCAGGGATGCCCCGGAGCGCGCCGAGACGTTTGTGAATTACGGCTATATGGCCGACGCGCAGGACAATTGGCAGCAGGCCGTCGCGGAGTACGCCAAGGCGATCGAGCTCTATCCCTATCTGCGCGAAGCCTATATCGATCTGGCCTTAGACTACGAGCGGCATCAACTTTACGTGCTCGCCCAGGCTGTGTTGATCAAGGGCATTGCGTCGGTATACGACGACGGACGTCTGCACGTGCTCCTCGGCGACGCCTATGAAGCGCAAGGCGATCGCTCGGATGCGCTCTCGCAATATGTACTGGGCGAAAAGGGCAGCGACCCGACGGCGGTGGGGATCGCCACGCAGCAAGTGAGCGTGCTCAGCGCCACAAGGCCGTCGGCGGCGTCCACGCCGTAGACGCTTTCTCTTAGGGCTTGACCGCCGAGAGTAAGTCGCTTACCAGAAACGGCTTGGGAAGCGTGGCATCCCATCCGCTCGCATTGGCTGCGCCCACGCCGACGATCCGCGCCGCGATCTGACCGAGCGCTTCGCGTGTTTCTTGCGCACCCGCGGTCTGCGCGTCGACCACGATCACATCGCCGGGCCGTGCGCCGGCTGCCGCATCGGCCATCGCGTTCACTTCGCGCACGCGGAATCCGCGCGCGCGCAGCTCGAAGGCCGTAAAGCGCGAGAGCCGTCCGTCCTTCGTCACAATCGCCACACGGCCGGGACCTTCGTCTTGGGTGCGTTCGATCGCCGGCAGGTTGACGGTAAACGTGCTGCCCGATCCGAGCGTGCTCGCCAGGGCGACGTTACCGCCGTGGCGCTCGACGATCGTCTTCACGATAAAGAGTCCGACGCCGGTACCGGCAATTTTCGCCTTGCGCGCGTTCGACGCACGTGCGAAGCGATTGAAGAGCTTGGGGATCTCGTCAGGCGGAATACCGATGCCGCGGTCCTCAACGACGATCGCAAATCCGGCGCCGCTTTCGGTCAGCGATACGCGCAGCGGCTCACCGCCGGGAGAATACTTGATCGCGTTACGCAAGAGATTGTCAAAGACTTGGCGCAGGCGGTCCGTGTCGCCCCGCACGAACGCGCTTGGGAGCCTGAATTCGCTGACGATCTCGCGCTCGGCGGCCACCGATTCGATCGCTGAACGCAACACGTCGACGACGTCGATGCGGTCGTCGGCGAGCTCGAGTTCGCCGTGCTCGACGCGCGAGAGCGCGAGGATATCGTTGGCGAGTGTCGCCAGCCGCTGCGCATCGGTGCGGATCGTACGCGCAGCATCGGTTGCGTCGTCGCCTTCGAGAAAACCCTCTTCCAGCAGTTCAGCGAAACCGATGATCGAGGTGAGAGGGCCCTTGATGTCGTGTGCCATCGTCGCGACGAGCTCGTGTTTGAGCTGACTGACCTGCATGACGGCATTGCGTTGGGATTCCAGTTCATCCAGTGCGGCCGCAAGTGAAGCGCGAAGCCACGCCCGGTCCGCAGCCGCGAAAATCGTTCGCACGACCGACTCGTCATCGCCGACGACCACAAGCGGCACCGGCGCGATCGCTTTCGCGAGCTTGGCGGCTCCCTCGCTGCCGGGGTCGATGCGGCGGCGGTCGATCACGACGACGTCGACCGAGTGCGGATTCGCAAGCACCTCATCGATCGACGCCGCGGTTTCGAGTTGCAGCGCGTCGCCTTCCGGTAACGTGCGCAACCCTTCGGCAACGTCGCTGCCGATGACCAGAACCCGAAGTTGCGTCACGCTGCGATCCCCGCGGCTTCGCGCTGCAGTATTGACCAGGCGGCTTCAACGTCGTGGCGAGTGGTGCGCAGGTTTCCGATGGCGAGACGCAGCACGTAGCGGCCGTCGATCTTGGTGTGCGAGATGAACATCTCGCCGGTCGCGTTGACGGCGTCGAGCAGCTGCGCGTTGATACGTTCGAGCGCCTCGCCGTCGTCAACGCCGCGGGGATGGTAGCGGAAGCAAACCAGCGAGAGCGGATGCGGTGCCATCGTTTCCCAGTCCGGCGTCTCGTCGACCCATTGGGCGAAGTGCTGCGCTAACGCGATGTGTCCGCGCAGCCGGGTACGGATCTGCTCAGCGCCTAGATGGCGCAGCACGAACCACAGTTTTAGCGCTCGGAAACGTCGCCCGAGCTGAATTCCGTAGTCCATGTAGTTGCGCACGTCGCCGTCG
>PMUE01000316.1 GCA_003167055.1 Vulcanimicrobiota bacterium
TCGACGCCCACGCCGAGGCCGTCCCAATGCGGATAGCCGTAGTTATTGGAGGTATAGATGTAGCCGAGTCCCAGGTAGATCCGTGGGTTGGCGATCTGATATTCTAAGCGACCGTCTAAGCTGATTTGATGCGCCCAGAACACCGGCGTAAACGCCGTGCCGCCGTCGATCGTGGCAAAGTATGTAAACTGATTGCCGAGCAGGTCGGTAAGACTGTCGCTCGTGATGTAGGAGTCGGAACGGTAATCGACTTTCACCGCGAACTTTGAAGTGATCGGCGCGTACGCAGCGTTCATCTGCCACGATTCACAGAATGGCCCCGCGACGAACTCGTTGTAGTTACTGGAGCTCCACGTGGTCGCGCCCTGCAGGAAGAATGTGTACGGCTTTTCGGTCGGCACCGGTGTGGGTGTCGGCGGCGGCGGCGGCGGCNNACGCGCCCATGCCTTCCGAGATCACGCGCACCGGCACGACGATCGCGCCTTTGTAGATCATCGGGGATACGTCCAGTGGCCGCGTCTCGCCGTTGATCGTCACTTCAGGTTGATCCAGCGTCACCTTGACGTCGGCGCCGGGTTTCGAAACGTCGACGCTCTTGGTGGCGGGATCGTAGTTGACCGTCGCGCCCATCGCTTCGAACATGCTCTGCAGCGGTACGTATATCTGGCCATCTTTGACCAACGCCGCAAGTACGCGCCCTTGTTTGAGCGTGTCGGGCTTGGCGTAGACCGTGTGATCGTTATACAGAATCGGGACTTGACCCGAAGGCGGCGTCCCGAAATTTTGGGTCGTTGCGTCAGCAGCCGCGACGAGCGCAGGTCCGACGTCGGCAACAGCTCCCGCACTAGCGCAGATGACGAGGGCCAAGCATAAAGCAAACGCGCGCGTCAGCATGTTAGAACCTCACCATTGTTACGCCGTTGCTGGTATTGCATGGTTGGGATTCGGTGTTGGGCGGCTCGCGCACGTCCATCCGAAATCCAAGCGTCGTCGTTTGGGCACCAGCCTGCGCCGATCGATCGCTGATATAGTGGAAGGCGTACGATTGGCCGGCGCGCAGCGGCGGAACGCCACGCGAATCGAGCTTCGCGCTGCCTTTATAAATGTCGACGAATTGCAGCGTGTTGGAGGCTTGCGCCGTACTGCCCAAATTGACGACTTTGCCTCTCAACGTGTAGCGATCGAGGCCGCCGGAAGACTGCATTCCTTCAACGCCGACCGAAACGATCGCCGGGTCAGGTCCGATACACGCCGCCGCCTTCGCGGCCCCGGACGGGAAAAATACAGGGAGCGTGATCGCGACCATAGCGCCCACAAGCCAAGGTGCCACATTCATAGCCATGCCACCAGGCTACCTGGGATGCGGTTGAGGCGGTATAGTGGAAAACCGGGTTTAGGGCGCTTCGGGCGCGCTCTCCCAACCAAGCACGCGCGCGATCAGCTCCGTGCGATTGCGGCTATCCGTCTTATCGACCATGCTCTTGATGTGATCCTGAACGGTCGAGGTGGTGATGTTCAGGGCCTCGGCGATCTCTTCGAGTTTGGCACCGTCGAGCAAGAGAGCGAGCACTTCGAGTTCGCGCGGCGAAATGTGAAAGCGCGCTGCGGGCTCCACTAACGAGTGCGACGGCTGAAAACGGTCGATACGAACGCCGATGAACAGTCCCGCAGGTCCCACCACCGGCTGCGTGTGCACGACGAGAAACGGCACCGGGCGCGCCACCCCGGGAAGCTGCGTGGCCGGATCGCTCTGCCAGCCGGCAATCAGCGCGCGCACCGTTTCTTCGAGCACCGCAGGGAGCCGATCGGCCAGGCGCGTGTGTAAGCCGGTAAGCGCGGCCCGGCGCTGCTCCTGCGACGTCCAGGTCAGGACGATCTGCAAATCTTGGTCCAGGACGTAGTGCTCGCCCTCGGGATTTTCGATGGGATTCGGGGCGTCGTCGCGGTGATCGGCGNNATCTCGCTTGACGTGAAGGGCCCAAGTTCGCTCCTTCGGAGCAGCGTGAGAATTCCAAAGCTGGCCTTGCCGTCGGCAAAGAGCAGCGTGACCCCGCTGGCGTATTCGCCGAGGGGGCCGAGCGTTGCAGCGATCCGAGGTCCGGTCTTTGATTTCTCGCGCTGGAGCGAAATCTCGCTCCGAAGCTCGGCAAGTGAGCCGCCGTTTTCGCCGGACACGAGCAAATTGCCGAGCTCGCCGTCCGGCTCGGGGCGCGCGAACGCCCAACGTGAAGCAGGGACGACCCGAAGGATCGCTGTCACGATGGGATAGGCCGGATCCGACTTCGGTATNNACCATATCGCGCTTTTTCACGATGGCTGCCTTCTGCTTGCGGTGCTAACGTTGGGATCGACGATTCTTCGCGAGGAGCATATAAATATCATGGCCCGCCTGTGCTGCTTGGCCGCCGTCGCCCCAGAGGATCTCCCGGTGCTCACCGTCGCGTTGAACGCGGCCTTTGCGCATGCGGACGCAAGCATCGCCGAACTCGACGTCGCGGTGCTCCGGGCCCTTGCGCCCGACGTTCTCGTCATCGATATCGACCGGGTGGACATCGATCCGATCGAGGCGATCCGGCAGCTGCGCTTCGTGCTGCCGGAATGCGTCATCGTGGTGTATACCGGCGGGACG
>PMUE01000031.1 GCA_003167055.1 Vulcanimicrobiota bacterium
GCAGGCGGGCGCGGCGGTGGTGGTCGATGACCGCGAGCTGATCGCCGGGAAGCTGCGCGGCATTTTAGCCGACGTCACCCGTCCCAGCCGCCTGGCCGAATTGCGGGCCGCCGCCGAGCGTGGACGCGCGATCGATCCGCTTACGACTATCCTCGCCCGGGTCGATGCTCTTACTATGCGGAAGAATCGGGCGTGACGTCGGCAGGCGAGCAAGGCGCAAAGACCTGGCACTTCGTGGGCATCGGCGGGATCGGCATGAGCGCGATCGCGCGAATTCTGCTTGCGCGCGGCCAATCCGTCTCGGGCTCCGATCTCAAAGAAACCGAAGTCATCACGCGCTTACGTGAAGAGGGCGCGCAGATAACGATCGGTCACGACGCGGCAAACATCGAGTGCGCGCACACGGTCATCGTCAGCTCGGCAATCGATCGCCGCAATCCCGAATACATCGCGGCCCAGCGCCGCAGCATCCCGCTGCTGCATCGCGGTGAGATGTTAGCGGAACTGTTGCGCAACCGCAGCGGAATCGCGATCTGCGGCACGCACGGCAAGACGACCACCACCGCGATGGTTGCCGCGGTGTTGCGCGCGGGCGGCGTGGATGCGAGCCTCGTGCTCGGCGGCATCGACGGTACGCTCGACACCAACGCGTGCGACGGCCGCTCGCCGTACTTTGTTACCGAGGCCGACGAATCCGACGGCTCGTTTGCGCTGCTCGATCCGAAGATCGCGGTCGTCACCAACATCGAGAACGATCATCTGCAGAGCGACGACGAATTGCCGCAGCTCGTCCGCGCGTTCGAAGAATTCCTCGGCAAGTTGCCCGAGAGCGGGTGTGCGATCATCGGTGTCGACAATCCGCTCGCCGCGTCGCTGGTGGAACGCGTGCGGCGCACGCGCACGGTCACCTTCGGCTTTGGACCGCGCGCCGATGTGCGCGCCAGCAACGTGCAGTCGCAAGGGCTCGGCACGTCGTTCGACGTGATCGCCGGCGACGTGTGTCTCGGAACGGTCGAACTCAACGTGCCCGGCGCGATCAACGTGCTCAACGCGCTGGCCGCGGTTGCCACTGCGCGTGAACTCGAGGTCCCGTTTGCGCGCATCGCCGAAGGCCTGAGCGCGTTCCGCGGCGTGCGCCGCCGTTTCGACATTCTCGTGCGCAGCGATCGCATGGTGCTCGTCGACGACTACGCGCACCACCCCACCGCTGTGCGTGCGACGATTGCCGCCGCACAGCAATATCATCGCGGACCGGTGATCGTCGCCTTTCAGCCGCACCGCTATTCGCGCACCGCGTATCTCGCGCGTGACTTTGCCGATGCGCTCAAGAACGCGGATCGCGTCTACCTTGCGCCGGTCTACGCGGCGTCCGAGCCGCCGATCCCCGGTGTGTCGGAGCGCTCGATTGGCGAACCGCTTGCGGCGCTTGGCACGCGGGTGACCTACGTCTCGCGTGTTGACGACTTGGAAGCGCGCCTATTAGAGGAAGCGCCGCGCGGTGCGCTGGTGCTCATGCTGGGCGCGGGCAACATCACCGAGGTCGCGGCACGCCTCGCGCAGCGAGCCAACGAAGCCGACGTCAAAGTTTCGTGAGCCTCACCAACGAGCTCGCGCTGGCGTCGCTGCTGACGGTTACCGATCGCGCGGCACTGCTCGAGACCTTTGGCGATCGCGTGCACTTCGACGAACCGCTCGCATCGTACACCTCGTGGAAAGTCGGCGGTCCGGCCGACGCCTTCGCCGTAGCGGAAAGCGAAGATGAAGTCGCCCAAGTGATGGCGCTGTGCTTCAAACGTAAGCTGCCGTGGTTTGTGATCGGCAGCGGCAGCAACATGCTGGTTGGTGACGGCGGGATTCGCGGCATCGTGCTGCGCCTCGGCGGCGCCTTCACCTCGGTTGACGCCCGCGTCGAAGACGGACGAGTGCTGGTCGACGCCGGCGCCTCGGCCAAGATGGAAATGGTGACGGCGCGTGCGGCCTCGCTCGGCGCAATCGGCATCGGGTCGCTCGCCGGCATTCCCGGGACGGTCGGCGGTTCGTTGCGGATGAACGCCGGAACCGATCGCGAGATCGGCGATTTCGTCAGTGAGATCCTGGTGCAAAGTCCCGCGAAACCCAAGCCGCACGCGATTGCAGTGCAATATTTCTACCGCCATACCACGCTCGCGCGCGATGCGGTCGTGGCGCGCGTGCACTTGGCGTTCGAGCAAGGTGACCCCAAAGCGGTGCGCGAGGAGATGCAGGCGCGCTTGGTGCGCCGCAAGAGCACGCAGCCGGTCGCGATGCCCAACGCCGGCTCCTGTTTCCGCAATCCCGACGGCGATAAGGCGGCGCGGTTGATCGAAGCGGCCGGCGCTAAGGGATGGCGGGTCGGCGGTGCGGAAGTCTCCACGCTCCACGCCAACTTCATCAATAATGTCGGAGGGGCGAGCGCCAAGGACGTCGCGACGCTCCTGGCTCGCATTCGCCGAACCGTGTTCGAGAAGTTCGGCGTGGAATTGCAGTTAGAAGTCCACTTGGTCGGTGTATTCGTTGATGCAGAAAAAAGCTAGGGTCGCCGTCGTCATGGGCGGATCGAGCGCGGAGCGCGAGATCTCCATTCAAACCGGTTCCGGGGTGATGCGCGCATTGCAGTCGCTCGGCTACGACGCGCAATCGTTGGACTACGATCAAAAGTTTCTCGATGCGATTCGGGAGATCGCGCCCGACGTGGTGTTCAACGCGTTGCACGGACCAGGCGGCGAAGACGGGCACGTGCAGGCGCTGCTCGATTTTCTTGGCATTCCCTACACCGGCAGCGGTGTCGAAGCCGCGGCGCTTGCGATGGACAAACACCTCACCAAGAAGTTGCTCGCCGCCGAAGGTCTGCCGACCGCAGCGTGGGATGTCTTCGATCTCGCCGGCGGCACGTTGCCGCTGTTGCCCGGTTCGCTTGACCTGCCGCTCGTCATTAAGCCGCGCTTTGAAGGAAGCTCGCAGGGCGTGGTGATCGTGCGCACTCACGAGCAGTGGACCAGTGCCATGCTCGCGGCCGCGAAGACCTATTCGCAAATTATGGCCGAGGAATTTCTCGACGGCCGCGAATTCACGGTGCCGATTCTGGGCGAAGAAGCGCTTCCGGTCATTGAAATCATCCCGAACGCCGACGAATTTTACACCTTCGATGCAAAGTACGCCGCGGGAGGCAGCACGCACATCGTGCCGGCCAAGATCGACGAAGATCTTGCTGCGCGCTTGCAGATGATTGCGTTGTCGGTACACCGTCTGCTTGGGCTACGCGATTATTCGCGCACCGATTTCATCGTGACGAAAGAGGGACGCCCGCAGATTTTAGAGATAAATACGCTACCCGGTCTTACCGCAACGAGCCTCGTGCCTGATGCGTGTGCGGCCGTTGGTATTTCGTATGAAGCGCTGGTTGACCGGCTCGTGGGCTATGCGCTCTCGCGCCGCGACGTAAGGGATGTGGCTTAATGGAATCGTTTGACTGCCGTTGCCCGCATAGCGGATTCTCACAGCGTGCCTTCGACGCCGCGAAATTATCGCTCGGGCGCCGCGCGTTTATCGCCGGTGCGGCCGCCGCGACCGCGAGTGCGTTGATTCCGTGGCGTGCGCGCGCGGCGGCAAACGAAGTGACGGTGCTCAAATCGGCGCGCATGTTCGACGGCACGACGATGCACACGCCCGGCCTGCTGGTGATCAAAGGCGATCGGATCGTATCGATGAGTGCCGGTGACGCCGGTGCCGATGCGCACGTGATCGATCTCGGCGACGCGACGCTGATGCCCGGCTTGATCGACTGC
>PMUE01000089.1 GCA_003167055.1 Vulcanimicrobiota bacterium
CCGGAGCGTGTGGGTGTAGATCACCGTCGCCACGGCGTTGGCCGTGTCATGGAAACCGTTGATGGCCTCAAACATGAATGCCAGCAGCAATGCGCCGCAGAGCAAGATCAGGGTCCCGGGGCTCAGATCGGCAAGGAAATGCTGCACGAAACTACCTCACGGCCTGCAAAGCGAACGAACGCGCGTTGCTAAGAACGCGCTGACTGATCACTACTGTAGCGAAATGAGGTTAAGAGCGTTTTAAACGCAAGTGCAGGTTCTTAAACGCACGTGCATGTTCTTAATCGAACGCTAGTCAAGACGCAACGTCCGCGTCCAAAACACGGTCAGCATTTCGGCCATCTTCTCGACCGTGGGCTTATTCGTCGCCAAAATCCATTCGGCCAGAATCGCGACCGCCGCGCTGCCCAGGCCGATCGAGATCAACCGGCTGTCGAGATCGTGCAACACGCCGGTAGGCTCGAGCACCTCGGTCGCGCGCGTCAGCTGCCGGATCGATCGCTCGCGTAGTTCGCGGCGGTGCTGTTCCAACTCCGGGCTCACACCAAGACTCTCGAGCGCGTAGATACGCGCGCGGCGCGGATCTTCCGTAAAATAGGCGTAGTACGCGCGATTTGACGCGAGCATACGCTCGTAGACCGGAAGCTCGGTGGCACGGAGGCTGTCGCGCACGATGTCGTGCGCTTTCTGCGCAATCTCGTCCAAGATCGAGCGCAGAAGGGCCTCGCGTGAGGAAAACTCCTCGTAGAAGTGACGCGCGGTGACGCCCGAGACGTTGCAGATCATCGGGATCGACGTCTTCAGAAATCCCGCCGTGCCGAAGAGTTGGAGCCCGGCTGCAAGCAAACGCGCGCGGCGTTCTGCGCGCCGTTGCGCGACCGAGAGTCCGCCGTAACGGCGGCTCGGCTTCTCAACGGGTATTGCTTGGTCTACCGTCTTCCTCACGTGGTCCCCTATCGCAGGTGAAAACCGGCATTCGACAAATCGGCTTGTCACATCTTCTGCCCCAGGACACGACGTCGAATGAATCTGACCTTCAGCCCAGAGGAACGGGCATTTCGCGCGGAAGTGCGCGAGTTTATTGCCACGCGTTTGCCCGATGATATTCGGCGCAAGATGCAAGCCGGCGACCATCTCGAGAAAGACGATTACTATCGCTGGCAGCGCGTTCTTTTCGAACGCGGGTGGATCGCGCCGAACTGGCCCAAACAATATGGCGGTACCGGTTGGGATCCGATCCGGCGCCATATCTTTTCCGAAGAGTTATCGTATGGCTGGGCGCCGCGTTTGCTGCCCTTCGGTCTCAGCATGGTTGCGCCGGTCATCATTAACTTCGGCAACGACGAACAGCGCGCACGCTTTCTTCCGCGCATTCTTTCGGCCGAGGACTTCTGGTGCCAAGGCTATTCCGAACCCGGCTCGGGCTCGGATCTCGCGTCGCTTTCAACCAAAGCCGAACGCAAGGGCGACAACTACGTTATTAACGGTACGAAGACCTGGATCACGGCGGCGCAATGGGCCGACTGGATCTTCGTGCTCGCGCGCACGTCGCCGGTTGAAAAAAAGCGGCAAGAGGGCATCTCGTTCATCTTGGTTGACATGCGCACGCCGGGCGTCACCGTGCGCGAAATCACGACGATCGACGGCGGCCACGAAATCAACGAAGTGCACCTGGAGAACGTCGAGGTACCAGTCACCAACCGCGTCGGCGAGGAAGGCGGCGGCTGGACCTACGCCAAGTTTTTGCTCGAGCACGAACGCACCGGTACCGCCGGCATCGCGGCGTGCCGCCAGATGCTCACCCAACTCACCGAGCTGCGCGACCGCGAGGACATCGAGGATCGGCGTTTCGACGAGCGCATTGCCGAGGTCGACATCGAGCTGACCGCGCTAGCATTCACCGAGTTGCGCGTGCTGGCCGCGGAGTCCGCGGGAACGCGACCCGGCCCGGAATCGTCGATTCTCAAGCTCAAGGGGACCGAGATTCAGCAAGCGCTCACCGAACTCGCACTTGACGCGGGCGGCCCGTACGCCGACGTCGCGCTCGCGCGCCACTACTTCAACCTTCGCAAAGCGACGATCTACGCGGGCTCCAACGAGATCCAAAAGAACATCATCGCCAAGCAGATTCTGAAAGTATAGACGATGGATTTCACGCTTAGCCCCGAGCAAGTGCTCTTGCGCGACAGCGTCGCGCGGTTCGCGGCGAGTCATCCGGCAAACGGCACACGCCCCGATTATTGGAAGACCTTCGCCGAACTGGGTTGGCTCGGCGTCGGCGCACCCGAAGACGTCGGAGGCTTCGGCGGACCGACCGAGACGCTGCTGCTCATGGAGCAGTGTGGTCGCGGTTTGGTTGCCTCGCCGTATGTCTCGCAGGTGGTCTTCGCCGGCTCGGTGCTGCGCGAAGCCGGCCGCACCGATCTGCTCAAGCAGCTCGTTGAAGGCAAACGCCGCTTTGCGGTCGCCTACGAGGAACCGCACGCGCGCTACGATCCGTCGCGCGTGGACACACAAGCGCAGGAGAGCGCCGGCGGATGGACGCTGCACGGCACGAAGATCCGCGTGCTCGATCCGTCGACGGCCGACACGTACATCGTCTCGGCGCGCTCGCGCGACGAGGGCGTCGCCCTTTTCCTGGTTCCCGCCACGTCAGCCAATCTCGAACGCTCGGCCTATCCGAGCGAGGACGGTCACGACGTCGCCGAGCTGCGCTTCGACGGCGTGCGGCTGGATCGCGACGCCTTGCTGGTTCGGGCCGGCGACGGGCTGGAGGTCCTGGAAGCCGGCATCGATGCGGCAACGGCCGCGCTGTGCGCGGAGGCGCTTGGTCTATGCACGGTGATGCTTGAGACAACCGTCGAGTATCTGAAAATGCGCCAGCAATTCGGCGTCCCGCTCAGCTCGTTCCAGGCATTGCAGCATCGCATGGCGGAGATGTATATCGAACTCGAGTTGATGCGCTCGATGGCGTATTTTGCGGCAAAGACCCTCGAGGACGAAACGGACCCGTTTGCACGCAAGCGGGGAATCTCGGCGGCCAAGGCGCAGATTGCGAAGTCCGGACGATTCATCGGGCAACAGGCGATTCAGCTGCACGGCGCAATCGGCATGAGCGAGGAATACAAAATCGGACACTACTTCAAGCGGATGAGCTTTGTCGAGCGCTTATTGGGCGATCGCGATTATCATCTCCGTCGTTTCGTCGAACTGACGTACAGCGCTCCCCGGGAAGCCGTCGCCGCCGCGTGGTGAGATGGCTGGGCATCGCCGCGTTTGCGGTCGTCATCGCAGCTCTGCCGCGGTTAGTTCCGCAATTTGTCGCCTTTGAATTGACCTACGCAGCCGCCTACGCGATCGCAATCGTCGGGTTGGTTATTCTGATCGGCCGAACCGGACAGATCTCACTTGGGCACGGTGCGTTCGTCGCCGTCGGCGGTTACACGCTTGCGATCCTGGTGACCCACGGCGTGCCGTACGGTTTAGGAATCGTCGCGGCCGCGCTGATCGCCGGACTTCTCGGCGTCGCGTTGGGCGGCATCGCGCTGCGTCTCGCCGGCGTCTATCTCGCGCTCGCGACGTTTGCGCTCGCCAACTCGGTAGCGCCGGTTCTCAAGCGCTTCGGCAGCTTGACCGGCGGAGCGCAAGGCCTTTCGATTCCGTCGCACTCGGAGACCGAATTATACTACCTGACGTGGGGCGTTGCCGCGCTGCTGTTTGCCCTTGCCTACTTTGGGCTGCGCAGCCGCGTCGGTCTGGCGTTGCGCGCGCTGCGCGACAGCGAAATCGCAGCCGTCTCGTTCGGCGTCAATCCGGTTTTCTACAAGACGCTCGCGTTTGGCTGGAGCTCCGCCTATGCCGGCGTAGCCGGCGCGCTGCTGGCGCTCGCGACGGCGTATGTTAGTCCCGACGTCTACAGCGTGGCGCTCTCGCTCAATCTCTTGGTTGGTGCGGTCATCGGCGGCTTACAGCTGCTGTGGGGCGCGTTGCTGGGCGGCCTCGTCATCCAATTCTTTCCGCTTTGGTCGCAAGCCATCAGTCCGGCGCTGGCAGCAGTCGTCTACGGCATCGCGCTGATCCTCATCATGATGTTTATGCCCGGAGGAATCGCCGGCGCACTCGGGCGCCGGATGTCTTTTATTAGGAGAGGTCATGAGTAAACGAAACACCTGGTTCGTTACCGCTATCATAACCGTCATCGCGTTGACGCTGAACTTCGCCACCCCAATCGGCGCGCAGAGCGTGCCCGGCGTCACGCCGACGCAGATCTTGCTCGGTGGAACGCATCCGTACTCCGGCCCCGCAGCGGGCTATGCAACCATCGGCAAATGCGCGCTAGCGTACTTCTCTTACGTCAACGATCAAGGCGGCGTCAACGGGCGCAAGATCGTGTACGAAGATAAAGACGACGGCTACAATCCGCCGCAAGCGCTCCAACTCGTGCGGCAGCAGGTCGAACAAGATCACGTCTTCGCGATCTTCGACTCGCTCGGCACCGGGCCGAACATGGTGCTTCGCCCGTATCTCAACGACAACAAGGTCCCGCAACTCTATGTCGCCACCGGTGCGACGCAGTTCGGCGCGGATTACGCCAAGTATCCCTGGACGATCGGCTGGCAGGCAAACTATCACGACGAAGCGGCGATCTTCGGAAAATACCTGCTCAAGAATGCACCGAACGCCAAGATCGGCGTGCTCTATCAAAACGACGACTTCGGCCAGGACCTTCTCGGCAGTTTGAAGTCCACGCTCGGCGCCAAAGCGGGCCAGATCGTCAAAGAAGCAAGCTACGAAGTCACCGATCCCGACGTCACGTCACCGATCGCCAGCCCCAAGGCGAGCGGCGCGGACACCGTGTTTATCTTCGCCACGCCGAAAGCTGCCATTCAAGCGATGGTCACGATCGCCAAGATGGGATGGAAGCCACAGGTTTACCTGACCAGCGTCTCGGCCTCGCAAGCCTTCATGCATGCGGCAACGGGCGCCGGCACGTCGGCCGCGACCGAGGGCGTGATCTCGGCCAACTATCTCAAAGATGCAAGCGACCCGACATTTGCGAACGACAAAGGGATCATGCTCTACAACTCGATCCTCGCGAAGTACCCCCAAGCGGGCGTGAACCCAATCGATGCCAACTGCGTCTACGGTATGGGTGTTGCGTTCACGATGGTCGACACGCTCAAGATGGCGGGGAAATCCCTCACGCGTGATGGGGTCATGCACGCGGCAAACAACCTCAATGAACTCGACAACCCGTTTGTCTATCCCGGCGTGAAGGTCACCACCACTCCGACCGATCGGTTCCCGATTCGGGAAGAGGTGCTGATCAAATACACCGCCACCGGCGCGTGGAAGCCGATCAGCGCGCTGATCACGAACCGCTACTAATGAACGGCAGCGCGGCGATGGTCTCAGTCGAAGGACTCTCGATTCACTTCGGGGGTGTCGCCGCGCTGTCCGACCTTTCGTTTGAGGTCGGTGAGGGACAGATCACCGGCCTCATCGGTCCCAACGGCGCTGGGAAGACCACGTGCTTCAATTGCATTACCGGCCTCTATCGTCCCAGTGCCGGCACGGTCGTCTTCAAAGGCCAGAACTTGACGCGGCTTGCCCCGCACCGGATTGCCGGCCGCAGGATCGCGCGCACCTTTCAAAACCTCGAACTCTTTCCCAGTATGACCGCGCTCGAGAACGTGATGGTCGGCGGTGCGAACCGCGCGCGAGCGCTCGAACTCCTCGACTACGTCGGACAGCGCGACAATGCCGCACGAATCGTCCACGGTCTGCCGTTTGGCGCGCGCAAGATGATCGAGATTGCGCGCGCACTGGCGATGGAGCCCGAACTACTGCTGCTCGATGAGCCGGCCTCCGGTTTCGGGCACGACGCGATCGGACAAATCGGCGACACCATCGAACGCATCCGCAGCGATTTCAAAACGACGATTCTGATGGTCGAGCACTCGATGCAACTCGTGATGCGCGTCTGCAACCGGATCATCGTCCTACAAAGCGGACAAAAACTTGCCGAGGGAGATCCAGCGGCGATCGCCGCCAATCCCGCCGTCATCGAAGCCTACCTGGGGAGCTAGGTCATGCTCGAGATCAAAAACCTTCGCGCGTCGTACGGCGAGATCGAAGCCTTGCACGACGTTTCGTTCCACGTCGAGGACGGCGCGATCGTTGCGCTGCTCGGCGCCAACGGTGCAGGCAAGACGACCACCCTGCGCGCCATTAGCGGGACGATCAAGCACAGCGGCACGATTACCTTTGACGGCGTTTCGCTTACCGATTACGGACCGGAAGATGTGGCGCGTCTCGGCATCGCGCATGTGCCCGAAGGGCGCGGGACGCTCGCCGAGCTCACCGTCTGGGAAAACTTGATGCTCGGCGGCTACCTTTTGCGCTCGGAGCCGCTGCACGAGCAATATGCGCGTGTGACCGAATACTTTCCGTGGATGGAGACGCGCAAGAAGCAGCATGCCGGCACGCTGAGCGGCGGCGAGCAGCAGATGCTCGCGATCGCGCGCGCACTGATGATGAAGCCGAAGGTGATCTTGCTCGACGAGCCGTCGATGGGCCTTGCGCCTCTCGTCGCGCGCGATATCTTCGCACTCTTGCAGACGATCAATCGTAAGGACGGCGTCGCGCTGCTCCTGGTGGAACAGAACGCCGTCTCGGCACTGGCGACCGCGTCACATGCCTACGTGCTCGAAACCGGGCGTGTCGCCGCAACCGGGATCGCGCAAGAGCTTGCACGCGACGATCGCGTGCGCCGACTCTACCTGGGCCTCGACCCCATCACCGCTTAAACCCGTCGCACATGCACGCGGCCGAATAGTCCGGCCGGGCGAATTAATAGTACGAGCACGATGATCGCGAATGCGGCGGGCAGGCGCAGGTTGGTGCCGATGAAGTCGACGTAGGTTCCCACCAGCGCCAGAATGACGCCCAGCAACAGTCCGCCGATCACCGCGCCGATCGGACTCTCGACACCGCCGAGCACTGCGGCGGCGAAGGCGTAGACGAGGATCCCCTGCATCATGTTGGGTTCGAGGAAGACGACGGGCGCGACCATGATGCCGGAGACCGCGCCGACCACCGCCGCCAGACCCCAACCGATCGCGAGCATCCAGCTCACGCGAATGCCCATCAGCCGGCTTTGCTCGGGATACAGCGCCGCAGCGCGCAGCGCGAGTCCCAATTTGGTCTTTTGAAAGAGCAGGTAGATCGCAATCAGCGTGAGCAGCGAAACGCCGATAACGCCGAGATCTTGCAGGCTCAAACTCACGCCGCCGACATTGATCGCGGTGGCCGGAAACGGGCTCGGAAAGTTTTTGATCGTGTAGCCCCAGATCCACCCGGCAATTCCGTTACACACGATCAACAGTCCGAGGCAGACGATAACGAGCGTAAGCTGCGGCGCGCGCTCGACCGGGCGAATCACCAGTCGTTCGATCACGAATGCCCCAATAAACGCGAGCACGAGCGTGATGCCGAAGGCGATCCACATCGGAACGCCCATCGATACAAGCTGCCATGCGACAAAGGTTGAGAGCATCGCCATCTCGCCCTGCGCGAAATTCATCACGTTCATCGAACGGTAAATAAGCACGAGTGCGAGCGCCAGGCTTGCGAAAATCGAGCCGGTCGCTAAACCGCCGACAACTTGCTGCAAAAATTCTTGCATCGGCACAAGATTACACCAATACGCGCCCGAAGCCCCTTGACTATATTTATAGTACTACTATACTAGGTTTATGCCTCTTCTGTGCGCGGTCCTGGTCGCGGCGCTCGCACCCAGTCCCTCGCCGACACCGCGGCTGGAGACCTGGATATACGCGCGCGCGTATGACGCGCGCTATCTGCAGGCGAGCACGTTGCCGGGCGGCGGTCAACCGAACCAAACCGACGAGAACGCCTTTGCGATCGTGCACGCCGACTACGCGCTCGGCAGCGGATTTAGCGCCGCCGGCACCTACTCATTTAGCGATCCCAACGCGCTTGCGGGTGTGAGCGATCTCAATCAACTGCAAGAAAGTTATCTCGCATTCAAGCGCGACAACGTCGTCGTCAAGGCCGGCAATCAATACTTCAATTCGCCGTGGGCCGATACGCACTTCAAGCTCGGCCTCGCACCGACCGCGTTCCAAGGCGTGGACGCAAGCTACACGCGCGACCGCTGGACGTTTGAAGCGGCCGATATGACGCGCTTCATGAGCCGCACGTCGAGTGCGTTTACCCGAACAAACCTTCTCGTGTCCGTCGCGGGCGGCATCAACACCAGCGGTTTCACCTACGGGCGCATCACCTATGTGCCGCCCAATGTGAATGCCGCGCTGAGCGCCTACGCGTACAACATGGACGATATGGCGGCATTTGTGTGGTTGAGCGGCTTCGCGTCGCTCAGCCCGCATGGATGGCAGCCGTTCGTCGGAGCGCAGGGCGGTGCCGAAACCAATGCCGGCGCGTCGTACCTTGGCATCGTGCGCAGCTCGATCGCCGGTCTCATCGTCGGCGCGACGCCGTCGCGCAACGTCACGTTCAGCGCCGCCTTCGATGCGATCCCTTGGCGCCGCACCTCACTCGTGTTGCCCAATGGGGGATCGTGCAATTCGGCCGGCTATTTTCTTCCGCTCGGCGTCGGACAATGCGGGAACAACGCCAACGGCACGAAGGAACTCTATTACGGCGGATGGGCAAGCCCGTACAGCGACGGCTATGCGACCGACCCGATGTACACCAGTCCCCTGCTGGAAGGGCCGGTTGACCGGCGCAGTCCCGGTACGTCGCAGGCGCTCATCGGCGTGTACACCTCGGCCAACCGGCGCCTGACATTTACCGAGAGCTACTATTGGTTCGACTATTACAATCCGCTTGCAACGCAGGCGACGACCGAATGGGACAACGTCCTCGCCTACTATTTCAGTGCGGTCACTCCAGGACGGTATCGCGGGTTGCTCTTCCGCTATGGTTACGTCGAACAGCACAAATCCAACGTCGCCTTTCTCGGCGGTGTGCCGATCACACGCTACAGCCGCTTCCAGCTGGAATATGCAATTTAAATCGACCACGAGGTATAATGACCGCTATGGCACGTAAGCCGAGTGCTACCCTCACCGACGCCGAGTTGCGCATTATGCGCGTGCTTTGGACGCGCGGTGAGTCGACCAATATGGAGATCGTGAACGCGATCGTCGATCCGCCGCTCGCTCGCAATACGGTCATGACCACGCTCGGCGTCCTGGAGCGCAAGGGCTACGTGAAGCACCGGACCGACGGCCGGACCTTCATTTATAGTACGCTGATTCCGGAAGACCGGGCACGCGGCACCGCGCTCGAGAGCGTGCTGCGCCGCTTCTTCGACGGCTCGGCCGAGCAGCTGGTGGTCAAACTGCTTGACGCCGAGTACCTCTCGAGCGCCGAACGGAAGCGGATTCAAAAACTCGTCGACGAAGCGGTCGACGAATGAACCTCGTAGCGCTCGCCGCTCGCCTTCTTCCGCTCGCTGCGCTTGCCGGTCTTGGAGCGGGCGCTATCGGCTTTGGAGTGTTGCTCGCGCTCCTGCGCGGCGGACTCTTTCGAGCGCAAGCCAACGCGCGCTTTGCGCTGTGGTTTGGACTGATGGTCGCGCTCGCGTGTACCGCACCGGCCGTACTCCTGAGCGGATCGCTATCGTTGCAGCGCGAACCCACCGTGGCGGTATCATCGCACGTCATACCTGCTGTGCAAACTGTTACGACTTTGAACCTCGCGCCGGCAATCGGGCTGATTTGGCTGACAGGTTTTCTGGTCTCGTTGCTGCGCGTAAGCCTCGGCATGCTGCGCTTGTGTCATATCCGCCGCTGCGCGGAGCCGATCGAGGTGCGCGCCAGTGCGCGTGGGCCCGTGCGCGTCCTGGCGTCGGAGTGTTTCGCGATGCCGGTAGCGCTGGGATATCGTCGTCCGGCAATCCTCGTTCCGCGGTCGATGCTCGCGCTCGAGCGCGAGACCGATTTCGAGAACGTCGTGCTGCACGAGCTCGAGCATCTTCGCCGCTTCGATGATGTGACGTCGCTCGTGCAAGCGCTGTGCATGAGCGCGCTCTGGTTCAACCCGTTTGCCTATGCGATCGGTGCGCGGATGAGCATCGAACGTGAAATGGCCTGCGACGAGGCAGTCGTTGCGTCTACCGGACGGCGCGCCGGCTACGCCGCGACGCTGTGGAAGATCGCGGTCGCGGCATCCGACGCAGTTGCGCCGGCGCTCACCTCGGCGTTCAGTTCCGGCCCGCACACCGAACCGCGGCTGACCAATTTGCTCGTGGCACGCGGCGGATCAACGGCGGCGACGCGCAAACCGTTGTTGTTTGCCGTGCTCCTAACGTCGGCGTTCGTCGCTTCTGCGGCACTCGCACCGGCGATGGTATTGCAAACCTCACCGATCCAAGGATTCACCAGCCTGCGCTTGCCGGACGGGACGACCCTCGTCATCGGCGGGCGACGTCCGGACGATGTGCAGTACGAAGACATGCAAGTCTACGATTNNGTTGCCGCGCTGGTCGGCGACCGCCACCCTGCGGAGCGACGGCCAAGTCCTGATCAAGGGCGGCCAAAACGCGACCGGTAAGCTGCACTGTAAGCTAATCTATGACCCGCGCACGCGCCGTCTCATAGAGACCTAGAATATCGACTTAGAACGGATACATCGGCGGCGTATCGTGTTCGGTTGACCAGTGCCACGTCGTGTACTCGTCGAGCGATGCGTGTCCGCCTTGACGGCTGCCGTTGCCGGATGCGCCGATCCCGCCGAACGGAATGCGCGGATCATCGTTCACGGTTTGGTCGTTGATGTGAACCATGCCGGTGCGCAAGCGCTTGGCGACCTGCCGCGCGCGCGGTAGCGAT
>PMUE01000135.1 GCA_003167055.1 Vulcanimicrobiota bacterium
AGCGCGCAGCGCGAGTGACGCAGCACGAGCATTACCTTCGCGGCGGCTTTCTTCGAGCGCGTGCCGGCCGGCCGCGATAGCCGTTTCATAGCTTCCGGCGCGAGCGAGTCCGAGCGCGCGATGTGCGAGCAGTTCCGATCGTGCCGCGCCGGAGAGGCCGTCGAGCGCGAGCGTCGCATCGGCACGGGAGACGATTTGTTTGGCATAGCCCATCTCCCAGAGCGCCCGCGCCGCGTTCCCTTGGATCTCGGCGCGGAACGCATTGCTGGGCTCGGTGGCGAGCAGCCGATCCGCCAGCTCGACGGCTTCGCGCGGACGGTGCGCTTGAATGAGAATCGAAAGCGCGGTAAGACCGACGTCGAGCCATTTCGGGTCGGAAGGAAGAATCAGGGCAAAGGCCTTCATGACGAGTTCGGCAGCGACGGAGGGCGTCGCCGAAAGCACCGCTGTTGCGGCGCGAGCCACCACGTCGGCGGCACCGCGGTCGGCGACGCTCGCGCTCGCCAAAACATGCGAGGTGGCGTCGATCGGGCCGGCTGTTTCCAAAAGATGCGCCGCGATCGCGCGGTGCAACGCCAAGCGTTGCGACGGCGGCGTCTCTTCGTAGATTGCCTGCCGCAACAAGTCGTGCTTGAAGGCGATCGCGGTCGCACTTTCAACGAGGATACTACCGCGTACCGCTGCTGCGAGCGCATCGAGCATCGCTTGCGGCGAAGCGCCTTCGAGGACGGTTGTGGCGTCAGCGATCGAAAACGGCCGGCCGAGCACGGCCGCGAAGCGAAGCAGCGTGAGCGAATTTGGGCCCAGCGCTTCGATGCGCTGTTGTACGCGCGCTCGCAGTCGCTGAGGGAGGCCATCGC
The DNA here is from genome assembly GCA_003167055.1 of Vulcanimicrobiota bacterium. GTDB lineage: Bacteria > Vulcanimicrobiota > Vulcanimicrobiia > Vulcanimicrobiales > Vulcanimicrobiaceae > Aquilonibacter > Aquilonibacter stordalenmirensis. Next base: position 861 of record PMUE01000135.1, read on the forward strand.
TTTCGTTGTGAGAGCCTTCGGCGATGCCGTTTAACAACTCCACCGCGAGGAATGGATTCCCGCCGGCGTTCTTGAGCAGACGGCGCAGCTGCGCGTTCGGCGGCGCGCCGAGATGGACGTTGGCGATTTCTTCGATGGTGTGCTCATCGAGCGGCGCCAGACGCAGCTCTTCGACGCGCACGAGATCGCGCGTGAGCGTTTCGCGCACGTCTGCTAGCGCCCGCGTGCCGTCGCGCACCGACAATGCCCACACGATGGGCGATCCCGCCAGCCGCGCGGGCATCAACCGCAGGCACGAGAACGTCAGACGATCGGCCCATTGGATGTCATCGAGTGCGATCAGGATCGGCGTCCGCATGGACCGCTCTTCAAGAATGGCGATCAACTGATCGATCAGCCAGAGCGGTTGGTCGCGCAACGGCGCGAGATCGCTAAACGCCTGACGAGAAACCAGTGGGCTCGGTCCGTATCGCAAAGCGAGCAACAGCAACGCCATCGGGGCGATCTGATCGGTCTCATCGGCTTTGTTTCGGCCCATAGCGTAGCCGAGAAGTTGTGCGCTTTGGATGACCCGATCGAGCACGGCGCTCTTGCCGATGCCGGGCGAACCGGAAATGAGGATTGCGGCAGCTTGGCCCGTTCCCGCTGTCTCGTCCAGCACATTGCTCGCCCGCTCAAGTTCGAGCGATCGCCCCCGAAGCGGCGAGGTGGAAATGAGATCCAGGGTTTGGGCGTTCATGCCGGGTCATGGGGTGGTACGTCCCGCTGACCCAGGCTACCTGGCGTACCTCATCGTCCACACGGCTCGGTCGCCCGGCTGATACTCGTTACCATCCCACGGCGATCCGCAAATGTGCAGATGAGCGTAGGGCGTCCCGGCAAACATCACCATCGTTCCGGCATCTCGCATTGCCGTTGAGAGGCCCGCAGCCTGCGCGTCGAACGGCCAGATGAGCATCCAGTGCGGACCGATCGGAATGGCCGGACTCGTGGTGTCGAACGGATCGGTGTAGCTGTGTTGCAGCGCACCGTTAAGCATGTAGATCAACCCGGGCTCGGTGTTCGACGGCTTGGGTTTGCGCGCCATGAGGTCGAGCATCCAGCGCATCCCCATCGGATCGGCGCACATGTCGGCCGCCCCAACGACCTTTTCGTTGCCGGGAACGCATACCCACTGGTTTGTCCCGGGCCGCAGAACGTTCAACTTCCCCTGCGCGTCCATTTCCGCAACGGTCGCGTCTTTTGTGATGCATTCGGGCCCCGATAAGAGCGCTCGTCGAACTTTCGGATCCATCACCCAAGTGTAGCAGAGCGCGGCAGACGCGTTCTCACCTAATCGGGTGAGGCGTAGCTCCGGCACCGGCGAGAGAATCGTCTCACGAAAGGAGCACCGCATGGACCGACCATCGTCGCCGGCCATTCGTACGGCGGTCAGATCATGACCGCACTCGGTACCGACGCCCCGAACGTGTGCGGACTGGTGTATATCGCGGCGTTCGGCATCGATCAAAATGAGACGCTGGGAGGCGGGGCGCCCCCGACGCCCGCGATCGCACACCTCGTCATCGATAAACAGGGTATGGCCTGGATTCCGGAAGACGACTACGTCGCGCACTTCGCTTCCGATGTCGATCCGGTGAAGGCGAAAGTAATGTACGCAACGCAGCAACCGTTGGCCGCGTCGGCGTTCGGAACCGCGATGGGCGTACCGGCGTGGAAATCGATCCCATCTTGGTATCTCGTGGCCACGAATGACCGGGCGATCCCACCCGACGTTGAGCGCGCATTCGCCAAACGCATGAAGGCAACGACCGTGGAAGTGCCGTCGAGTCACGTCGCGATGGTCTCCCATTCAGACGACGTTGCCAAACTCATCGACACGGCGGCCAAAGCTGCGAAGGTTCCGGCGTGACCGCCAGCAACGTTACGGCGTCGACGCAATTCGTCGACGCCAACGACGAGCGGTATGCGTATCGCCGGTTCGGACACGGCCCGGGGCTCCCGTTGCTGCTGTTGCAGCACTTCACCGGAAATCTTGACAACTGGGACCCCGCGCTGACGGATCAACTCGCGAGGGACCGAGAGCTGATTCTCTTCGATAACGCGGGTATCGGACGCTCGAGCGGCACGGTACCAACGACCGTCGCCGGCATGGCGCAACACGCGTTGGCATTTCTCGATGCACTCAAGCTCGAGCGATGCGACGTGCTGGGCTACTCTCTCGGCGGGATGGTAGCGCAGCAAATGGTTCTGGATAAGCCATCCATCTTTCGACGCATGGTTTTGGTGGCGACAGCGCCACGCGGCGGTGAAGATATCATGCACCTCGAGAAGCCGGATCTCGCAAAATACCTAAACGATCCGAACCTCCAGGGTTATGCAGTGCTGCAGAGGATTTTCTTCGCGCCGACTGCCACGAGCCAAGCGGCCGGGGCCGCGTTCATCGCGATCGAGCACGCCCGGGAGCGCCCGATGCTTCCGCTGTCGCTGTTCCGCATGCGTG
>PMUE01000007.1 GCA_003167055.1 Vulcanimicrobiota bacterium
GCCGGCGCCGTTTACTGTCGTTGCCACCGTCCACGACAATGTGACGCTCACCGGCGGAAATCAAACGCTCGTCGCGCCGACATTGCCGACCGTACCGTCGGGCTACATACCGCCGATGTGGGAGACGAATGGCGACTACCGATTGGCGACCCTCAACGCGCAAACTGAAATGCCGTGCTACATCGCGTGGCAATATGAACGCGCGCAGAACTTGCTTGCAGGCTCAAGCGTCGACGAATGGCTGACTGAAAACGAACGAGCCGATCTGTCCTACGTTGTTTCAAACGACGGGGGCAATGCGAGCGTATTGACGACAGGAAATACCTCGGATTCCGGCGGCGCAAGCTGTGCCGTGTCACTCATTAATTCAACGGCATTTAACTCGAATTACGCCACGGATCCCAGAACCGAGTGGTTTGGCGGCCAATACGCCTTTTATCAGCCGGGCTCGCCCGTTAGCGCATTCGGGCTAGCAGAATTCCCCATCGATCCGCGGTCGTTCACTGACACAAATCATCCAGTCTGGCCGTAGCCTTACCGAATTGGCGGCGGCGTTGTAAGACAGGACTGCGGAAATGGCGTCGACGTCGGCACCGGAGTCACGAATGGGTTCGCGGTAATTCCTCCGCTTTCAGAGGTGGTGGTAAATGCCGCTTCAGTTTCGTTGGGCACTTCCAGCCCGAGCAAATTTGCCACATTGATGTTTGTCGACGATGGGATGCCGGTAGTCGTGGCGACGTTCGCGGGATCGGCCCAATAAGCGAACGGTATCCACATCGATGCGTTGATGAAACCGTACACGGGCATAGTGCAGAGTCCGTTGGGGGACGTCTTGGAAGAAGACACTCCCTCCGCGAACGCTTGCGTCTCTTGGCTCTCCGGGACGTACATGTATTCGTAAAGCGCGATCGGGTTGGGGTCAGCGGCGACCAAATTCGCGCATATGTTCGTTGAATTGCCATTGTAGGGGTCGTAGGAGATGCAGTTAGCGACGACATTGAGGAAGAGCACGTAGCACGAGCCGCTTACCACCGTTGAACTCGGCCCACACATTACGTTAACGCCAACAAGGCCCTTGTCAGGCGCGACTGACGGGGTTCCGCCATCGCTGAGCGTCACCGAGCATTGACCCTGGCCTTGGCCTTCTGCAGCGAGAAGCGCCTGGGGTCCGTTTGCGCTAGCGGGATTCCATCCATTCCACGAGACCATGTTTGCGCAACCGCTGGGCTGGAAATTGTAACCGGACTGCTGCCCACCTGGATTGTACGCGACCATGCCCACATGTGCCGACGGAATCGGATTGTCGTTTGCGTCCACTTCGCAGCCGTCTGCGTCGACGTAGATGCCCAGAGCCGCGCTCACCGTTTCTGGCAGGGACGTATCCACGAAATCACTTGCGTTATCCCCACTCGTGTACGACGTTGTAACACCGAGAGCGTAGCATGGTTGCGGTGATGCCGACGCACGTGCTACTGCGCCATCCAGCAGCGCGTTGATCACGGGACCGAGTTCAACGAATGGACCGTGCGACATGGCTAGAGGACTGGTGCCGCTCGTGGTACCTACGGAACCGCCACCACCGCCGAGCACAAGTTGTTGCGGCCAAGACGCGATCGACTGCTGCACGGTCAGGCCGATTGTCACTTGTTCGCCGTATTGATCCTGCACGATGAGATTGCACGTGCCTTGCGCGACGGGTGTAATCGTTACGGTTCCCGTCGCCGGCGTCGTCGAGGGTGAACTCGGAAACGCGCCAGACGCGATCGTTACGGTAACAACGCCCAAGCATGGGCCACCCGCGGAGAGCAACAACTGTTGGCTATCAAATGTCTTTGTAAATGTGATCGTGTCTGGAGCACCGCCAACGGTCATTGCTGCCGGCGAGCTCGTTGACGGCGTGAGATCGCACATCACTTGCACCGTCACGGTTCCCGCTTGGTTGTAATCGTCGGCGACGGTCACGGTGCACATGCCGCCGTTATGTAAGACCGGCGAAAGCTGAAACCAGGCCGGCGGATCGTTCGGATCGCCAACAGGCCACGTGTACGGCGCAAGTGCCGGCGGCGCCGGTGCGGTACTGCTTTGACTCACGGGGCTCGCCTGCGTATAGGGCCATGGACTGGCAAACACTGCAGGCGCGGCGCCGGTGTCTGAGGATTGCGTTTGACATGAGGCGCCGTTTTGCGTCGAAGCGTACCAATGATAGTAACCATATTCCGCGGCTTTGAATTTCAGCGGCCCGCTATCGGTCGTGTCATGCGCCAGCAAATACGTCGGTGAGATGCGCGGTGCGTTCGGTGTCGGTGTCGGATCGGTGCCTGCGGCAATTGGAACCGGTTCGTTACACGGCAAGGTACGTGTCGCGGTCACGCCTTGTGGGCTCGTGAAGGTTAACTCGATACCACCGCTCGGGCACGGCGGCTGCTGCGAGATCACCGTGAACGTCGGGTTTTCTTGCGCGTTGAGCGTCGGGTAGTTTGCGCTACCGGTTGGGTAGCCGGCGCTGTTTAAGAAGATCGCAAACGGTGGATTCCCGAAGTGCGCTTCGCTTACGCTTGTCGGGCTGCTCGCGATCATCGAGTTGCTGACAGTTACCGCGTTCGCGACGTTCGGGCGGCCGGCATAAACGGTTAGCGTAAATCCCGGTGCGGCGTTCGGTCGGGGCGTGAAGACTAACGTTGCGCCGTTGCCGCTACTTGCTGCAAGCGCCTTGGCCACCGCGAGATTTGCATCGAAATCGTCGAGCGCCCCACGCAGCGCGCCCGGTCGCATCGAGAGCACCCAATAGCCGCCGGCCGCGAGCAAAATCACGGAGATGCCCACCGCCACGACCATTTCGAGCAACGTGAATCCCGCTTCGCGCGCGCGCATGCACGGGACAGTGCCCGTTAGTTACGTGCTCGGGACGTCTCCCATGCTGGCCCAGAACTTCCGTAGCGCTTCGCACGCGCGCGCAAACGCTTCCTTCGCGTCGCTGCCATCGGTCGTCGCGACTTTATACGCGGCGCTCAACGCGACGCTCGCGTCATAGAGCGCTTCAGCCTGAAAGTCTTTGAGCATATCGAAGACATCCGAGGAGCGCAGATACTCGTTCAGCCGATCGAGGGATTCTTCAAGCCCGGCTTTGTCGACCAGGCCGAGTTGTCGCGCNNGTAGCAATTAGCGGCGAACGTTGCCGATCAAGCGACTCGCGCATGGCTTGGCCTATGCAGCGTGCTTGCCAAAGCCGCAACGATCGGCCGCGTTGCCTCGCTTGCATTTGCAAGCATCGCGCGCAAAACCACGTTCGGCGAAATGCTACGTCCAAATTCATCGGGCGAAATCCGCTGGTCGAACTCGCGAGCGACGCTGACAACTTGCTTCATCTGATCGTCGCACGCATGGCGCGCAATGTGGCGCAGCTCGACGATACGTTCGAGGACGGCGCCGTTCACGTCGCTCAGGACGCCGACCCGACGGGCAGTCGAGGGATCTAGTCCGCCGGGCAGCGTGTTAGCGATGCGGGCACACCACTCTCCGGCGTGCCGGGCTCGGGCGATCGCCAGGGCGTCCCCGCCAAGGGCTACCGCCACAACTGCGTCGATCACGGCCTCGATCTGGGCCTCGCGGACCCAGGCGGTCTCGAGAAGGGCCGCCGGTAGCTCCTGGAGCTTCCGTTCGGCCTCCAGGCGGCTCAGTTCGTGGAGCGTCAGTTCCTTATCCATGCTGACAGGGTAGTCCGCGGAAAGCGGTCCCAGCCATCCGCGAATTTAAGTAGCCCAAAAGTCCCTTTTGCGATAGGATCAGGAGTAATCTCCAAAAAGTGCTGAAACACTACCCGGTAGCGGGTACACCCGCTTCTCCCCTTATCCGGAAGGAGCCCTGATGCTGTCGATTTTCCTCGCCATTCTTGTTCATTTTATGGCGCCCGCGTACTCAAGCGCAGGGGCGCTGGGTCATGCACCAGTCGTGCCGGGACATCACGCTCACGCAATGGATGCGTCGGGGTCCCCCGGCGGCTAGGGCCTTTTGGCCTAAACTCTGTAAACCGCAAAGGGCGGCGCCTCCGAACATTAAAACCCGCTCTTGATGGGTTCGAGAGTAGAGGTCACGCGGGGGTGGGATCTCTTCCACCTCGGCGCTTACGCCGAGGTGGAATCTTTGCTCTCGCCTTTTCGCACCGACCCCGAGGCCGCGCGCGTCCTACTCTGGGTCGCGATTCGTCGCGGCGACCAGGATGCGAAACGTCAGCTGGGAGCATGGCTCGCGGAAAATGGCGGAGCAAAGCTCGCCGCCGTTGGCCGAGCGCACGAGAACGTCGCACTCGCAACGCAGAACCTGCCGCTTAAAGATTGGCTCCCGTCAAACTCAAGATGGGCGCTCGCCGAAATAGCTTATGCGCGCGCGCTAGTTGCGTTTACCCAAGGCGCTGCCGCCGGGGTGCGTGATGAGCTCGCCAAGGCGCTCCCCCAGATCCCAGAACAGCGCGTCCGATACGCTCAGCTGCGCGCATGGATCCACGGACTTAACGAGCAGTTTGAAAAGCAAGTAACGCACCTGCTTCACGCGCTTTCGCTCGCGACAAAAGAGAATGTTGACCGTGGCCTATTCGCAGTAATTGCAGAGCCGCTCGCATTGCGGGTGCGGGAAATCGAGCTCGGCGATCTCGGCCTGCATGCCGAAACGCTGCTCGAGAAAGTTGCTTGGCCCGAAGAACACACGACTGCTCGCTTTTATACGCAGCGAGCTCTCGCATGGCAAAGGGCTCTGCGTGGCGACTGGATTCCCGCAATGCGACTCCTTGACGGCGCCTTTTCGCTCGCACCGGACGCGATGCGGCGTGGCCTAATCTTCGCCGATCGCGCGAGGATCAGTAATGCGATCGGCGAACGAATCTCGGCCGCTTCGTCTCGTGCTAACGCCTTCGAATGTTTCTCCGAAATCGATTGGAGCCGCGCCGTAGGGGAAGAGGCGATGGGCGTCTTTGCCGCCATGGATGTGCTACGAGCCGACCGAGACCGAGCTCACGCGCTCTTTGCTTGCGCTGACGGATCTAGGGCCTCAAAATTGT
>PMUE01000010.1:0-196 GCA_003167055.1 Vulcanimicrobiota bacterium
GGACCTGCGCGCGGTTAGTGATCCAACGCTGCAGCCGCAACTCGTCGACGGCGGAACGCTGCTCGAAGAACCTTAACTCACCGTAGCAGCTCGCACGGGCATAAGTCGGCCGGGGGAGGAAATGGGTCGGCGGCGTTCTATACTAAGCGGTCGCCGCACGGCGGACGGCTGTCGGGGCAAGTGGCGGAACTGGCAG
>PMUE01000010.1:238-2661 GCA_003167055.1 Vulcanimicrobiota bacterium
AGTTCGAATCTCGTCTTCCGCTCCATAGTTTTGGGAAGCCTACGGGGCGCAGGTGCGGCAACGCCGAAGCGCCCCTTCTTCGCTATTAAGGAAACGTGCGACCCGTGAGCACCTCGACCCTGACTCGCCTAGCCCCAACGCAGGTGGAGTTGGAGATCCCGATCACCCAAGAAGAGCTGGACGCCGCACAAGAGCGCGCGTTTCGCCGGCTTGCTAAGAACGTGAAGCTCCCGGGATTTCGCGCCGGAAAGGTGCCGCGTAAGGTCTTCGAACAGACCTACGGCGCGGAGACGATTGCAAGCGAGGCGCTCGAGGACGTTGTGCCCGAAGTGTACGCCCGCGCGGTACGCGAGCACGAGCTATCGCCCGTCGACCGTCCGAAGATGGAGTTGTTGCCGGCAGGGGAAGGCAAACCGTCGCGCCTCAAGGCCACGGTCGCCGTGCGTCCGGCCATCGACCTGCATGACTACAAAGGCATTGAAGTCGAGCGCGACACGCCGGCCATCGACGACGACGATGTCGAGCGCAGTATCACGGCCCTGGCAAAAGAGCGTGCAACGCTCGTGCCGGTCGAACGCCCGGCGCAACTCGGTGACGTCGTAACGCTCGACTACGAAGGTAAAATCGACGGTGTCGCCTTTGAGGGTGGAACCGCGAAGGGCCAGATGACCGAGCTTGACGAGAACCGTTTTATTCCCGGTTTTGCCTCCGGCATCGCCGGCATGAGCGCGGGCGAGACAAAGGACGTTGAGGCCGTGTTTCCGTCGGACTATCCGAAGGAAGATTTGGCTGGGAAGACCGCCATTTTTACCATCACCGTGAACGACGTGAAGGCGCTCGAGCTGCCGGCGGTCGACGACGAATTCGCGAAGACGATCTCCGACAACGAAACGCTCGATGCGCTGCGAACCGACGTGCGCAAGCGCTTGGAAGTGATTGCGCAGTCGCGCGCGCGGCGCGCCGTCGGGAATGCGGTGATGGAAAAGCTGGTCGATGCTCACGAGTTTCCACTGCCCGAGGTATTGGTCGAGCGCGAGGTCGACAATATGGTCAACGATCTCGCGGCCCAGGTCGGGCAGAGTGGATCAACCCTTGACGATTACTTGCAGGAGCAAGGCAAGACCGTGGACGAGCTACGCGAATCGTTTCACGCCGACGCGGCGCAGCGCGTAAAGGGCACGCTCGTGATCGAGGAAGTCGCGCGCGCCGAGGGTATCAACGCAACGCCGGCCGATATTGCAGAAGAGCTCGCAGCGTTGTCGCGCCAGTACGGTCAGCCGGTCGACCGGATCCGCAAGGCGCTCGGCAATAATGTGATCTCGTTGATGGAAGGAATCGTCCGGAACAAGACGCTCGAGTTCCTCGTCGACAATGCCAAGGTCATCGAAAAGTAAATTATCGTCACAACTGCAACCCGCAGGAGGCGGGTGAAGGTTCCGAGCACACGAAGTGCGACCGGCCGAAGGCCGGCGGAACCGTCTCAGGAGCATCGTAAAGCACTATGGGTCATCTAGTTCCAATGGTCGTCGAGCAGAGTGCGCGTGGAGAGCGCGCGTATGACATCTACTCGCGTCTGCTCAAGGATCGCATCGTCTTCGTCGGCGGCCCGATCGATGATCATTTGGCCAACCTGGTCATCGCGCAGCTGCTTTTCCTGGAAAAGGAAGACCCGGACAAGGACATCGACATGTATGTCAATTCTCCGGGGGGCAGCGTGACCGCGGGACTTGCGATCTACGATGCGATGCGCTTCATTAAGCCCGACGTGGCGACGATCTGTATGGGCATGGCCGCCTCAATGGGCTCGGTGCTCCTGACCGGCGGCGCCGCGACCAAGCGCTTTTCCCTGCCCCACTCGAAAATTCTGATCCATCAGCCCTGGGTCTCACAGATCGGGGGCCAGGCGACGGACGTGGAAATCGCAGCCCGGGACCTGATCGCTACCCGCCAGACGATCGCGCGTATTTACGAGCGGACGACCAAAAAGCCGATCGAACAGGTCCTTAAGGACATCGACCGCGACTACTACATGACGAGCGAAGAAGCCAAGGACTACGGGATTATCGACCACGTTATCGAAGACCGAACAGCCCTGTCGCAGCCGGCTTAACGCCCAGGAGGACGCCCGCCCCCGACCATGTTCCGATTCGGAGACGAGAAGGGTCAACTAAAGTGTAGCTTCTGCGGCAAGTCGCAGGAGCAAGTGCGGAAGTTGATCGCCGGCCCTGGCGTGTACATTTGCGATGAATGTATTGAGCTTTGCAATGAGATCATTGAAGAAGAGCTCTACAAAAACGTCGATGAAAATCTGCGCCTGCGCAACATTCCTAAGCCCAAAGAAATCAATCACATTCTCAACCAGTATGTGATCGGGCAGGAGCGCGCCAAGAAATCGCTCGCAGTCGCCGTCTACAACCACTACA
>PMUE01000036.1 GCA_003167055.1 Vulcanimicrobiota bacterium
CACACGCTGCTCGGCCGTCGGCGCAAACGCCGCATCACCGAGCGGTGCGTACGAGCGGGTGTGGGCCGGCTCGACCTCGCGCTCCTCGATTGCGCGGGCCTTGACGGCACGCGCGATCACCGCATTGGAAAATCCGGCGAGCAGCGCGTCAGCGCGCGGTACGCCGGGCTGCTCGCGCACGAACGTGACGAGCGCTTGGGCCTTGATGCCTTTAATCGCCGCATCGCCGGGATAGAGCACGCGCACGCGGTACGCCGTCGTCTTGGGCTGCACGAATCGCCGCTCGCGCCGCAGTTCGCCGCTGCGCACGATCGCTTGCACGTAGCGCAACAGCGCGCTACGGTCACCCGCACGCCGCGCATCCGGATGGCGCAGCAACGTTTCCAGCGCAAAGCCGTCGCCGAGTTCTTCCCAAATCAAGCGCACCAAGCGCGCCGGCACCGATGCGTAGCGCTGCGGATTCGCTTGGGCGACGGTCCGCACGAAGCTGTCGATCGTACGCGGCAGCGCGCCCGCAAGCACGACCGCCGAGAGCGCCTCACCGAGCGTGCAGATGTAATATTCGCCAACGAAGCGCGCGAGATGCAGCCCCTCTTCATCGAACGCGCGCGGCACCTCGAGCCGTTCGAGCACCGCCTTGCGTTTGGGATCGGGCGATGCATCATATGGGGCAGTGACGACATAGGCCAGCACCTCGCGACTACCGAGCGGCGCGCGCACCACGTCGCCGATCCGCAGCTCGAAGCCGTCGGCGGCGTACGTAAGCGGCAGATCGAACCGCGACGATCGGATCGTCGCGAGCGCATCGATGACGCGCGGCACGCGGATTATCCGGTGGATTCGGGCTGGCGGCGCAGTTGCGCGAGTACAGCGCGCACGAGGCGTTCGGGCACTTCGACGCCGTACTCCACGTCGCCGATAGTGCGCGGGAGCACGAATCGCAGCTTGCCGGCACGCTTCTTCTTGTCGCTCTGCATTGCGGCGAGCGCGTCTTCCACGCGCACCGATGTCCGCAGCGGCATGCCCAGGAGCGCAATCGTGGCCAGCACGCGGAAGTGTTCTTCTTCTGAATAGCGGCCGGTTCGCAGTGCGAGCAGCCCCGCTGCCCGCAAGCCGAGCGCAACCCCGGCACCGTGCGTGATGCGATATCCGCTCGCCGTTTCGAGCGCATGGCCGAAGGTATGTCCGAGATTGAGCAGTTGGCGGATTCCCGCTTCCTGCCGATCGTCCGCGACGATCATCGTCTTGACTTTGATTGCCTCGGCCACAATCTCGAGCCACGGCCAACGCCAAAACGCGTGCGGCGCGAGCGTCTCAATCGATTCGAACAGCTCGTGCCCTTCGATGATTCCGGCTTTGACGATTTCAGCCAGACCTTCGCGAATCTGCCGGTATGGCAATGTTTGTAGTGCGGCCGTCTGCGCAAACACCGCCACCGGATCGGTAAACGTCCCGACCATGTTTTTCCCAGCGCGCACGTCGACGCCGGTCTTGCCGCCGACCGCGGCATCGACCATTGCCACCAGCGTGGTCGCGACGTGCAGGTAGGGCACACCGCGCATGTACGTGCTTGCGCAAAAGCCGAAGAGATCGCTTGCGACACCGCCGCCGCCGCCGACGATCAGCGCGTCGCGCGCCGCGCCGGCGGCCAAGAGCGCGTCCTGCACTTTTTCCACGGTCGTGAGGCGCTTGCGCGCTTCACCGAGCGGAACCGGAAGCACGCCGAGTGCGCCGGGGAAACGGCCGATATCTCGCGCGAGCCGCGCGACGTCAGGCTGCGCGTCGGTCAGTACGATAAAGCGCTGCCCGCGGTGTTCGAGAAACGTCGCCAACGCCGGACGCGTATCGTCACCGATGCAGATCGGATAGCGCAGATCGGTGTTGACGATAACGTCCGCGGTTAAAACTCGATCTTCTTCTTGTGCAACCACTCGACAATCGTGTCCACGACTTGAGCTGTGCTCATGCCGTCGGCTTCCACAACGAAATCCGCATGCGCGTACTGCGGCATTCGTTTGATATAGAGTGACTTGATACGCGCAAGGGTTGGGGTGGGGCCGAGCAGCGGCCGCACGTTGCGGCTGTTGCGCAGCCGCTCGAGCACAAGCTCGGGCGATACTTTAATGAAGACGCGATAGGCGCGCTTCTTGAGCAGCTTGGCGGAGGGCTCAAAACTCAGCACACCGCCCCCGCAGGCAACGACACCTGGTTCGCCGTCGCTGACCACATGCGCCAGCGCATCGTGCTCGTAGTTCCGAAACGCGGTCTCGCCTTCGTTATAGAAAATGTCGGAGATCGGGCCGTGCTGCTGGACGATCAAATCGTCGGTGTCGAAAAACGCGCATTTGAGTTTGCGCGCAAGGCGCTTGCCGATGGTTGATTTCCCCGAGGCCATGAATCCGACAAGCGCGATGTGCTGTTTCAAACGCCCTCCTTGGCCGGCGTAAACAGCGCCCCCGCCGCCTCATTTGCGCGGCGCAAATTGTCGAGTGTCTCTTCGATCGAATCGCCGCCGTACTTCTCGAGCACCGGCGCGACCAGCGCGAGACGTACCATCGCTTCGCCAACAATGCCCGCAGCAGGCACGACGCACACGTCGCTGCGCACGATCGTCGCCGGCGCATCGGTCTGCTCGTGCAGGTTCACCGATGGTAAGGCCTTCATCAATGTTGGAATCGGCTTGACCGAGACGCGCAACACAATCGGCTGGCCGTTGCTCATGCCGCCTTCGATCCCGCCCGCGCGATTGCTGGCGCGCACGACGCCGCCATCTTCTAAAGCGAAGTTGTCGTGGGCTTGCGAGCCGGGACGCGCGGCGACGTCGGCGCCGAGCCCGACTTCCACCGCTTTGACCGTTTGCATCCCCATCAGCGCGCCGGCCAAGACGCCGTCGAGCCGTTGCGCGGGTTGGCGATTGCTCCCGATCCCGACCGGCACGCCGTCGACGCGGACGACGAAGACGCCGCCCAGCGTATCGCCCGCGGCCTTCGCGGCATCGATGGCGGCGATCATCTTCGCTTCAGTGGCTTGGTCGGGATTGCGCACGTCGCTCGCCTCGACGTCGTCTTGCGAAAACGCTTCGAGCTCGGGCGACACGACGTCGCCGATGCGATGGACGTAGCTGCGCGTCGTAATGCCGAGCGCTTCGAGGAACTGCGCGCAGATCGCGCCGAGGCAGACGCGCATCGCGGTTTCGCGCGCGCTCGCCCGCTCGAGCACATTGCGCAGATCGCGTTGGCGATACTTGAGCGCGCCGGCGTAATCGGCATGGCCGGGACGCGGATTGGTCAGTGGTTTGCCGGCGCCGGTGATCGGATCCATCAGCCCGCGGACGTTTTCGTAGTCGCGATTGCGCACCAGCACCGCAACCGGCGAGCCGAGCGTTTCGCTGCCACGCACGCCGGCCAAGAATTCGACCTCGTCGCGCTCGATTTTCATGCGTCCGCCGCGCCCGTAGCCGCCTTGACGGCGCGCCAGGGTTTGGTTGATTCGTTCGACATCGAGCCGGAGATGCGCGGGCAGCCCGTCGAGGATACCGACGAGCGCCGGTCCGTGGGATTCGCCCGCTGTGAGGTAGCGGAACACGCCTGCTCACTTGGCGCCGCGTGCAGCCCGAGCCTGCGAAATGGGTACCATTAGGGCACTATGGCTATGCTGCAAGAACTCGCCGGGCTGCGCGTCGCGATCCTGGTCGAGGACGCGTTCGAACAAGTCGAAATGACCGGACCGCGCGATGCGCTCATCGACGCGGGCGCGCAAACGGTGCTCATTTCACCCCACGGCGATACCGTGCAGGGCTGGAACGGCCACACGCCCGCCGACACGTTTGACGTTGAGATGAAGCTGTCGGAGGCGCACTCGGGCGACTTTAACGCGCTCCTGCTGCCCGGCGGCGTGATGAACGCCGACGCGCTGCGCATGAATTCGCAAGCGGTCGAATTCGTCCGCGCCTTCGCGGATGAAGCCAAACCGATCGCCGCGATCTGCCACGCGCCCTGGATGCTGGTCGAAGCCCGCATCGTGCGCGATCGCAATTTGACCTCGTGGCCGTCGCTGCAGACCGACGTGCGCAATGCCGGCGGCAATTGGCTCGATCGCATGGTAGTGGAGGACGGCATGGTCGTCACCAGCCGCAAACCTGATGATATTCCGGCCTTCAACGTAGCCGCGATCGCGGTCTTTGCGGCGGCTCGGCCGGTCTCCGCGCGGCCCCTCGAAAACTAAGGAGAAAAACGAAATGCCGCCCGATTGGGCGGCACTTCGGGACTGCAAGCGCGCTTAGCGCCTAGCGGCCTTTTTTGCGGGCTGGGCTTTTCTTGGCAGCCGTTTTACGAGCCGGCGCCTTGCGGGCGGGAGCCTTTTTCGCCGTCGATTTCTTGGCCGTCGACTTCTTCGCCGACGACTTCTTCGCGGCGCCGGAACCGCGCTTGGCGGTGCCGACGGCTTCCTTTAGCGTGCGCCCGGCAATGAATTTGAGCACGCGTTTGGCCGGGACTTTGATCGGCTCGCCCGTCTTCGGGTTGCGCGCGATGCGAGCCGCGCGGTCCCGAACCTTGAACTGGCCGAAGGGGGTGAGTTGGACTTTATCGCCCGACTTGAGCACGTCGGTGATCTTCTCCAGCATCGCTTCAATCAGATCGACGACCTGGCGACGCGGGACTTCCATCTCTTCGGCGAGCTCACGAGCTAACTCGTTCTTGGTCATACTGTCCTTTCGGATTTGGCGCAGCTAATTGACCAGCGCATTATCGAAAAACCCCCATTTTCCTTGCAGGATTCGGCATTTTCGCATATGCTCGCGCGCCGGCTAATTTTTCACTGGGGCCGGCGTTGGAACGTTCACGCTTACCCAGATATCGCCAGCGGACTTACTGATCTTGTATTCCGCCACGGATCTGACGAATACGCGCGCGTCGGTTAGTACGCCGATTGCCGCGCCGCTTGGCTCAGATTTGCTCCGGACGTAGTGCGAGCCGCAAAAGGTTACCTGCTGTCCGGGATCGGGAGCAGAAACAGCGGCTCTGCACCCGCCGGCGTCCGTCGTTCCGGTTTGGCCGTAGTAGACCCAGCCTTCCGGCGGAGGCGACGGATTCGCAACGCTAATGATCGCTGCCGTTGCCGGATTCGGTGTTCCGCTAGTGGTAAATTGTTTGCTCCAATCGGCATCGACATACTGTCTTGCGTCCGCGTCGGATTTAAGAAATGCGACAAGTGCGGCGTGTACGCTCGGAGATTTACTCGATGTACCGATCATTACGAGCGCGCGCTTTTGCGATTCGTCGTTCGCCATTTGAGACAGCGCGGCAAATGCAAGACCGGCAGTGCTGTCATCTCTAAAATCAGCGGAGAGGTCTCGAACCGCCGCGGCGAAATTTTGCTGGTATTGGTCGATGGCGACCTGCTTCGCTGAGGTCGTACTCTCGTGGTAACCCCAAATTGCGACCGCGGCGCTAATCACTGCCGGCACGACAACCGTAGCGACAGGCTGAAACCACCACGGTGGTGACTTGGGCGCGAGTGGCGGAACCGGGATTGCCACGGCTACGTCGCCGCTCCGCTTAGACCCTGTGCGGCTGCCAGGATCGCCGTCGCCGCGCCGCCGGAAGCTATTTGCGCAAGAGCCAGACCGGCGTTAACCACCCCCGTGAGATTACCCCAGTTGGTCGCGGCGTTTTGCAACTGCGTTATATAGGTATTCGCTTGGCTTAACGCACCTTTGAGCTGCTGGTACGCAGCATCCGCGTCAGCAAAATCGGCGGTCATTGCGGCGGCTGAGAAGTTATTGGCGTACGCGGCTGCGTTCGCCATCCACGCAGCCAATTGATTTGCGTCGTAACCCGTGTCGTTCTGCCGCGTGTTCGCATAAGTGCTGAGCGCTTGCGCAAACGCGGTCCATTGCGCTCCGACGTCGGCGTACTGCTGCGGTGCGAGAATGGGCATCAGGACCTCCTACGGCTTCGTGGACTTTGTAGGTTTTGCTGTGCTTGCGGGGGCGCTGCTTGCGGTGGCGGTGGATTTTTGAAGCGTCGACAGCGCGCTGGAGAAATCTTCAAAGTACGGTTTTAGCTCGTCGTAGAGCCCTACATACGTGGGAGACGACGATTGCGCGATTTTTGCGTGTATCGTTCGGACGTCGCCGATCACTCGGTCATAGGCGACGGCTGCCGCGAAATGCGCCAGCAGTTCTTGGTCCGTAGCGCTCCACGCAGCGCGTTGCTTGCGCATTCGCTCGCGCAGTTGATCGATCGCGACGAGGTTAGCGCATGAACGCGGTTGCACACACGGGTCTTTTTCCGGCACGCCTGAGGGAACACCCGAAGGCACGATCCCGGGCGCGACCCGGCTCCCGGGATAGTCCGGATCGACCGGATCAATCCCGGCGGCAGCGCGCATTTGCAATAAGTGCGCGTTCTCGTTGCTCAGGAGCGCGAGATAATACCCGTTCAATGCCACCTGCTCAGCACCGAGTTGCTGATAGTATTGTTTGTCCGCGTCTTGAAGGGGCACAAAGAATCCGGCGTCGATTTTGTCGTTTTCGGCTTCTCGCACAACGGCGAGGATATCGCGATCGCGCTGATGCGCGAGTACCGCATCGAGGATCGCCGCCGCGACCGCCGTGGCATACTGCGTCAGCGCGTCGTTTTTTAGAATCTTGACTTTCTCGAGGCTCTGGACCGTTCCGGGCAAGCTTGTAGGTGAGACGTTGGCACCGGCAAGCTGACCGAGTGCCTTTCCGTAAGCGATGATGAAATCGTCGAGTTGCGTCCACGTCGCCCCATTACTCTGCGCGAGCGCACAGTCCGGATCGTATCCTGGCGGTGTCGGCGGCGGCGGAGTGGACGACGGGATCGGTTCGCCACGCGCCGGCGAGGAAACCGGCGTTGGCTCAAATGGCGCCGGCGGCAACGTCGGCGGGGGCGCTTCGAGCGGATACTGTGCGAACCCGTAACGCTTGTCACCGCCAAGGCCGGCAAGTCGAGTCGGGCTGAGGTACTCGCGTATCCGGACGCAATGCTGATAGACGTCGCTGCTTACCGCGGTGAACGCGGGCGCGGCGCTCGCGACCGCACTCGCAAATCCCTGAACGGCGGACAAATCGACGTGTTCACACGACACTAGCGTCATGGAAAAACAGAAAAGCCCAAGGAGTAAGAGCCGAGGCGGCATCATGATACACCCCCGCTCTAAGCATCCGTCAGAAGGCGGGGAAATGCAATTGAGCCGTTGGGACTATCGAAGACCCAAATACCAGTCATCGAAGAGCAAACGCTGGCGCTTCCGAGCGTTGTCTAGAGAATAAAGCGCAAGCTCTTCTCCGCCGGAGAGCGCGGCTGAGCGCGCGGCAATGCCAGCGACGCCTGAGTCGCGCCCTCGTTTACCGATCGGTTGACACACATCCCAGCCGACACCGTCGGGATACGTTGTGGGCAAGCCGAGGTCACGCAGGCCTTCATCCGTGATCGCATCGACCGGCTCGCATGGTGCTAGATCAATAATTTGCAGATGCGGACGCATCACGGGATTAAGGTCGAACAGACTGAAAGCCTCGCCCTCATAGATTCGACGTGCGTTAGCGCGGGCTGTATCGACGTTGCGGTTGAGGTAGAGCGTTGGAAAACTTTCCGGCGGATTCCAACGCCCCCCGAACTTCGCCGCATACTGACCGTCGCAGCAGTCGGTCCATGACGGATCGCACACGCGATAGTAGCGGCCGGTGCGCGGAATCGTTCTCAAATCCCGGTGTACGCAGCCAGACGCGCGACGTACTCGTAAATCGGCTCCACGCCTGACGTCGCTAGCACCTCAAGGATCGTTTTGCCGCCGAGCCCCTTCGCGGCCGTGCGCACGATCTCTGGGATTCGCGCTGGAACGAGTCGGCTCTGCAAGAATTGTGCAAGCTCGACTAGGCGGTTGACCTGGGCGGTTCTATCAGCCGGTATGCCACGATTCCACTGGTCAAGCGCCTGCCGGCGTATGCCGAAGAGGCGTCCCAGCTCGGTTTTCGAGAGGCCCAACGCGTCTCTAACATAGGCCAGCTGGTCTTGAGCAGATACGCCACCGAACTGCGGATACCGGAGGGGACTCTTCACTTTCCCATTATAGCGCAAGGTAAACGCAAGCTACAAGGCCGGGGAGCATCCGGGGCTTTGACTGGGGGGCCGCCGGCCGGATAAATGACGTGCGGCGTGATGAGAAAAACAATCTCGTCGCGCTCGTGGGCGGTTTGCTTGTTCTGAAAGATCTTGCCGAGGATCGGGATCTCTGCGAGGCCCGGCACTTTCGAGATCGTTTCGCTCGACGTATCCATCATCAGGCCGCCCAACACTATTGTTTGCGCGTCGTTGACCCGAAGGGTAGCGTCCACTTTCCTATTTGTGATGATCGGATAGCCGGTCGATGTGATTCCCTCGATCTCGCTGTACTCAGGATGCAGTTCCGCAGTCACGACGCCCCCGTCGCCGATTGTCGGCGTCAACCGTAACTTCACACCAATATCGACGAACTGCACGTTTTGGCCACCGAGAACTGACGAATAAAACACCAT
>PMUE01000274.1 GCA_003167055.1 Vulcanimicrobiota bacterium
CGGTCGCATCGAGCAATGCGCCTCACCGCTCGAGATTCTTGCCCACCCCGCAAACGCTTATGTGCGCGAACTCTTTGCCGCCGACGAGACGATCGCGCGTCTGCGCGAACGCGCGCGTGACCAATGAGCTATTTATTGGCGCATACGGCGCACGTCGCGATCCTTGCCGCGGCCCATCTTGCGCTCGTCGCCGCGGCGCTGGGCACCGCACTCCTCATCGCACTTCCGCTGGGCCTCGCGATCGCGCGCGACGAGCGCGCGTCGCGCCTCGTCCTCGGCGGTCTCGGGGCGCTCGCTACGATTCCGTCGCTCGCGCTACTGGCGCTTCTGGTCGAGATCGTCGGACTCGGTCCCGCACCAATCTTCGTCGCCTTGGTCATCTACGCGCAGTTCGTGCTGGTGCGCAACGTCGTCGCAGGCGTTCGCGCCGTCGATCCGGCGCAGCGCGACGCGGCAATCGGGATGGGCATGTCAGCGCTGCAACGGATCGGGCGCGTCGAGCTTCCGCAAGCGTTGCCGGTGATCGTCGGCGGCGTGCGCATTGCGGCAGTCGCGATGATCGCGCTCGCGACGCTTGGCGGCTACGTCGGAGCGGGTGGACTCGGTTCGCTGATCTTCATCGGCTTCACGCTCCATCACACCGACGAAATCGTGGCGGGCAGCATCGCGGCATGCTCGCTCGCGATCGCCGTCGATATCGGGCTACGATTGTTCGAGCGTCTAACCCGTTCGTACCAACAGGTGCAGCGCGAAGCGTGACGCATGGTCGGTCCACGTCTTGCGCAATGCAAACGCATTTTCGGCCGCAAGCTTCGCGATATCTTCGTCGTCGTATTTGTATGACGACTCGGTGTGGATACGCTCGCCGGCGGCGAACTTCACATCGAGATCCAGTGCATTGAGATGTGCGCGCTGGTCGACCTTCGACTGCAGGTAGGAGTTCACCACGCCGCGCTCTTCGTCGTAATGTACGACGTGATCGAACGCCTGCAGATTCAAGTTTCCGCCCAGCTCGCGATTGATGCGAGCCAGCAGATTCCGATCGAACGCGGCGGTGACGCCGGTCGGATCGTTATACGCAAGCTCGAGCGTCACTCGGTCTTTCTTTCGATCGACACCGAGCAGGAGACCATCGCCCGGACGCAGCGCGAGAGAGATCAGGGAAATCAGTCGGCGCGCGTCGTGCGGCTGGTAATTGCCGAGATTCGAACCCATCAGCATGGCGAGTACGCGCCGCTCAAACGACAGCGCGCCTGAAGCCAGCACCGTAAAATAGTCGCCGGCATACGCGCGAACACGCAGTCCCGGGAAGTGTTCGACCAGCGCCGCCGACGACGCCCGCAGCGCATCGAGCGAGATATCGATCGGGCTGTAGCGTAAGGTGGGCTGCACGCGCAGCGCCTCTTCGATCAGGCGGCGCGNNTGAAAATCGACCGGCTCGTCGAGCACGCGCACGATCTCCCATCCCCACTCGTGCAGAATCTCGGTCTCGGCGCGCGTCAGGTAATATTCGGGGAGGTGGGTGATGGCATCGAAGAGCGCCGATCCCAGATCGTCATAGAAATAC
The DNA here is from genome assembly GCA_003167055.1 of Vulcanimicrobiota bacterium. Classification (GTDB taxonomy): domain Bacteria; phylum Vulcanimicrobiota; class Vulcanimicrobiia; order Vulcanimicrobiales; family Vulcanimicrobiaceae; genus Aquilonibacter; species Aquilonibacter stordalenmirensis. The sequence goes on from PMUE01000274.1 coordinate 1,568, forward strand.
TTCGACGAGAGGCTCTTTGACTGCGCGGTCAGCCCGTCACGAACGTCTTGTCCGAAGTGGTACCCGGCCGCGGCCCTTGCGAGCTCGACGATCTCGAGGCGATCCCGAGGGACCGTGATCCTCTGCTGCATGCACCCCTATACCCAGGTTCGGGGGCATTTAGTTACGGTTTGGAACAGACGTTTCGGATGGCATCCTCGGCGGCCGGATCCGCGGATGTCCCGACGAGGCGGACGTACATCGCCATGTAGGTCTTGCCGCCCACGTCGGTCACCAGCAAATCGACTTGGCGCTTTTCGTTGGTGACGCCGGGGGAAGAGGTCCCGAACGCCTCGCCGTTGCCGATCATCGAAACGTAGTACGCCGGCTGATTGCCGCAAATCTGGATCGTCGACTGCTTGAGCACTTGCGCGTCTTTGACGTTGGAACTCGTCATGGCCTTATCGAGATCGATCTTTCCGGGAAATGCCATCAGCGCCAGCGAGCTGTGCTGCGGGCCTCTCCAGACTTGCATGAACGGACCGATCTGCGCGGCCGACGCATAGCTCGCGGGCGCCTTGAAGGTCACCGCATCGCTCGCGCTTCCGAATCCGGTAAGCGCGAATGCGCACGCGGAGACGGCAAGAACCGCAAAGGCCCAATCTTTCAACCGTTGCACGCTCATCGTCTGCACGCTCATCGTCGCTGCCTTCCACGCTCGTAGCCGGCGATCCGCCCCCACCGCTCGTAGATCAACGCGATATAGTCGCGTGTTTCCTGATATGGCGGAACGCCGCGATAGTGCTCGACTGCGCCGGGCCCCGCGTTGTACGCAGCAAGCGCCGTGGCGTAGGGATCCGCGTAAAGCGGCCGATACGCCGAAACGTACGATCCTAGCAAGCGCGCCGCACCCGGGATCGCGCGATACGGATCGAATGGATCGACGCCGTACTCATCCGCGGTTTCGATTTCGAATTGTGCGATGCCGATCGCGCCCGCGGAGGAGAGGGCTTGCGGATCGTACGCGCTCTCTTGCAATATCGTTGCAGCAAGAAATTCCGGCGGAAGTGCGCTCGAGCGCGCGGCGCGAACCGTCGCGCCGGCAAGCGTCAGTGAGCCAATCGCGGTGATCCGCGGATTGGTGCGCAGGATCGCACGCGCGATTGCAAGTTGCGCGGACTTGACGGGACCACCGTCTTGTATTGGACGGGCGCCGAAGACCGCGTCGACACGCGCCGGTGCCGGCCAGCTTAAAGCGGTGTTAATGACGTATTTCAGATTGGGAATTGCCATCGGGTGGCCGAGCGTAGTACGTTCAAAGGTAGAAGCGTTGCATCCGCACAAAATGGACGCAACGGCTAATATGACGACCGTCCTCGGACGAAGGAAGCGCACACATGGCAGTTGCTGTAGCAATGCTGATCGTACTCGTAGTGGGAGACTTCGCGTCGACGTTCTTCTACCACGTCCCTCAACATCTCTGGTTCACGCTGCATCTGCGCACGCACCACGACCGGCGCCGGTCGTATTGGGATCACGCGGTCCTCTCGACCAACGGTGAAGTCTTGCTCGACGGTTTCCTTGGAGCGGTACCCTACCTGATCGTCGCCGCATTCGTATGGCAGCTCTCCTGGCCGGGCGCCCTGCTTGGCCTGCTACTCGGGCAGCTGCACGTCTGGTGGCGCCATACCACCGAGTTGGGCTGGCAGACGCCCACATGGCTGCGAGCCTTCAGCCGATCCCTGCAGGTGGTGCTCCCCGAGGACCACGACGGCCATCACCGAAACCCCGATATCGAGTTTGGCGATATCTTTCGCTTCTATGACGTACCGGCTCAATTTCTGCTGGCCAAACTTGCCCCGACCTCCCGCCGCACGCGCAACGCTGCGCTGCGGCGATCGAAACGGGCTCCGGTGCGCGCCTAGACGACAAGCGGAGACTGAATGACCAAACGGGCGCTCTTTCTGATTTCGGACACGGGCGGCGGCCACCGTAGCGCAGCGAACGCTATCACCGCAGCCCTGGATGAGATCAAAGAACCGTTTGCATTCGAGCACCGCATTGAAGACGTCGCCGCCCATTGCTCCTTCCCGCTGACCCAACTCGGATTAGGCTACAGTATGGCGCTGCGCTACGCACCGCCGGTCTACGGCGCGCTCTACTACGCCACCAACGGGCGCCGGCGCTACCGTGCTCTCGTTCGTTTCTGCGAACCGCTGTACCGCGAGCGGCTACGGGATCTCTTCCTTAGTTACCATCCCGACGTCATCGTCTCGGTTCATCCGCTGCTCAATCACGCCGCGCTGCGTGCCCGCGCCGATGCCGGGATGCAAGACGTACCGATCGTCACCGTGATTACCGATCTGGGCAAAGTCCACGAGTCTTGGCTGATGCCCGACGCCGACGCCGTCGTCGTCCCGGCACGCGAAGTCTACGAGCGCGCACTGTCACGTGGGATTTCTCCCAGCCGTCTGCGCCTGCTCGGACAGCCGATTCATCCGCGCTTCGACGACGTCACCGGGACCAAAGAAGAATTGCGATCTACGCTTGGATTGCCCGACGATCGCCTGATCGTGATGCTCATGGCCGGCGGCGAAGGCGGCGGCAAATTGTTGCCTACCGCGCTCGCGCTCGGCAAAGCGAACCTTCCGATTCATCTGCTGATCGTCTGCGGCCGCAACGAACCGCTGCGCATGAAGCTCGAGGAAATTGCGCCCGCGCTGCCCACGCCGATGACGGTACTTGGTTTTACCGACAAGATTCCCGAATATTTCCGCGCGGTCGATCTGCTGGTCACCAAAGCGGGCCCTGGATCGCTGGCCGAAGCCAATGCGGCGCAACTTCCCGTCGTCGTGTACGATTACGTGCCCGGGCAAGAGCGCGGCAACGTCGAGTTCGTGCGCCACAACGGGCTTGGCACGGTCGCGTTGCACAGCGCCGCCGAAGTCGTGCGCGCAGTCAAAACGATGATTCGCACGCCCCATCGCCTCGAAGAGATTCGGCGCAACCAAGAGCTTGTGGCGCCGGTGCGCAGTTCACGCCGCATCGCGGCGCTGATCGCGCAGATTGCGGATACGGGAACGATCCCGGCACAGGATGATATGCCGGCGAGGGCGCTCGCCGTCGCTGCGTCGCTCTAAGCGCTCCACTCCCTCTACTCGAAGACGCCCAAAAAGCCGCATCGTGCGGCTTTTTTGCTGCGCCATTTTTTGCACAGAACGAAGTTTTGTAGTTGCCCTCCGGGCAATGTGCAAAAAACTGGAGCCTTCTCGCAAAGGGAGTGGGAGCCTTAGACCGCCGCAGTCACTGCTCGTTTTTCTTTGTCATCCCGAGCGTAGCGAAGCGTAGTCGAGGGACCGGACAAAAAAAGGGGCCGGTATTTCTACCGGTCCCTTCATTGCCTCTAATTGCTTAGAGGTTATAGGGCGTTCGCTAACGCCCATCCTTTCGGAGTGCCGATACCCGCGGCTTGGTTGTATTCGGTCGCGCTACACGTGTAGGCGATGTTGTTGCCGGAGGTACATGGCGTGTAGTAGTCGCTGTAGCCGGTCGATGAGAACAGGCTGTACAGCGTGGAGTTGAGCCAGCCGAGTTTGCTACCGTGGAGTTCGTCGGCTTCGATGAACAACGCCACCGATGCCGGTGAAGATCACGACGTTCCGAGGTACTCGGCAAATGCGCCGCCGGTGTAGACCGCAACGTAGTCAAACGGCAACGAGATGTCCGGTTGGTTACGTCCCGTGGTGATCATCCCGGTGATGCCGCTTTGCCAACTCGGCTCCGCGACAACCGTCGAGACACCGCCGCCGCCGTAGCACGTATCGTTGACACCGCCACTGCAGGAAGCATCGCCTGCGGTTACCGTTTCCAGTGCGCCGGTGCTGCTGTTCTCGGTGAAGTTCACGCCGCCGATCGACGTGAAGTACGGATCACCGGCCGGTGCGCTAACGCCTTTTTCGTTGTCGTTACCGCATTCGTCGGAGCCCGTGTCGCCGGCCGACGCCGAGAACTCGACGCCTTCCGATGCACCTTGTTCGGCAATTGAGTTGGTGGCCGATTCGAACGACGTATCGCTCGATTCGCAACCGCCGAAGGATGAGTTCACCGCGCTCGCCTTACCATCGGTGAGGACTTGATTATACGCGTCTTCGATGTTCTGATCGGAGAGCGAACCCTCGTCGTAGACGATGATGTTGGCACCCGGAGCGAGACCCGAGATCGTTTGCACGTCGAGGTCGGTCTCCGGATCGTCGCCAGTACCGCCGCCGTCAACGGCTTCGTTGGTGATCGTGCCGGTCTGGGTCACGCCCGCCGCACTGAGGTAGCTTGCGACGTAGCTGGTGTTGACCGCATCGTCAATGACGATCGCGGCGGTATAGCCGGCACCGTTGCAGCCGTGCTGCACGGGGAAGTCAAACGGCTTGGCTACGCCGGTTGCCAGCGTGCCGCTCGAGTTGGTGAGCGGACCGCTGTCCGCGGCCGCGCCGTTACATCCACCGCTCGGCGCCGCTGTCGGTGACGACGTTGGTGCTGTGGTCGGCGAAGCCGTCGGGCTCGGCGTCGGCGAATGCGTCGGCGACGAGGTCGGGGTTGCCGTCGGTGGCGCGGTCGGCGTTGCCGTCGGCTTAGCCGTCGGGCTCGCCGTCGGCGTCGGCGACGGTGTCGCCGTGCTGGTGCCCCCACTGAGCGTCAGCGCCGTGGAATCAACGAAGAAGTTCGTCACTTCGTCGCCGTTTTGCACGCCGTAGAACTTCACCGTTGTGCTCTTGCCGGCGTAAGCCGAGAGGCTCACGGTTTCCTT
>PMUE01000202.1 GCA_003167055.1 Vulcanimicrobiota bacterium
ACGTCAACGCGTATCCCGATCAGGTCTCGGCACGGGTAAGCGGGCACGACGCCTCCGCATCGCTCGACCTCCATCCGGATTCAACCTGGGATTTGCAGGCCAGCACGAGCTCCGGCTATGTCTTGCAGACGATCCTCGGCTACTACACCGCCGAAGACGCGGGCTATTCACCCGACGACGTGCTCAGCACCGACGAACTCGATCTCACCCTGCACGACCTGCGCCGCGTGCGGCTCGGCTTGACGTCGTTTGAGACGCGCAGTAGTTCCGGCATCGCCGACGCGAGTTCGGGCGCGGAATTTGCCTGGCAGATCGCCCCGGCGATCAGTTTACGCACCTGGTGGCTCCAGGTTCATCCGCGTACCGGCTCGACGCAGAGTGTCGGATCGGCATGGCTCACCGCGCAAAGCGGCGTGATACGCGTCGATCTGATTTGGCAGCGCGATCTGCTCGATCTCGCCGGTAATATGCATCTCGACGGCTCGATCAGCGGTCCGATCGGCGTCCGCGTGCGGTGGTTTGCAGAAAGTGAACAATTCGAAGGCGCGCGCAGCACAAACGTCGGCGTGCGTTTTTAGACTTTCTTCATCGTTTCACGGGATCGTCAAGCCCATGAAACAGCTTGCTTTAACACTCATGCTCCTTGCGGCATTCGCGATACCAGCCGCCAGTCAAGAACCCACCTCGATCACCATCAAGATGCAGGCCCTCAACGGCAGCGGTGAAGACGGCATGGCCACCGTAACCCAGGCCAGTGGCGGCATCTTCGTTAGCGTCGCATTACAGAACGGCGGCGACGTTTCGCAGCCGACGCACATTCACATCGGTACCTGCGGCGCGATCAACAAGGCGCCGGAATACGCCCTGCGCGACACGGTCGACGGCAAAGGCGAATCATCGGTTGCCGGCGTCTCGCTCAGCGATCTACTCAAAGGGCACTACGCGATCAACGTGCACAAGAGCGGTACCGATCTCGGCACCTACGTCTCGTGCGGCAACATTCGCTAGGAGCGGATCACTGCTTCGTTTCGAGCGTCTTGAGTGCAGCGAGCGTGTTGGCGACATGCTCGCTCGGATCGAGAGCAGTGTAGCTGTAGACGATCGTGCCGTCTTGGGCAATCACGTACGACGTGCGATTCGCGTACTGCGGCTTCACCGCAAGAATCGAATCGTAGGCCTTCTCGACGGCTTGATCGGTATCGGCGGCAACCGCGAACTTGCTGCGGCATTCGCTCACCGAGAATTTCTGCAGCGTGTCGAGTTGATCGTGTGAAACCCCGATCACCGTGGCATTGAGCGCTTTGTACTGATCGATCGCGTCGGCGAAATCGTGCGCCTCGATCGTGCAGCCTTTCGTAAACGCTGCTGGATAGAAGTACAGTACGACCGGGCCCTTTTTCAGCGCATCGGCGAGATTGAACGTAAAGACGTTACCGCCGAGCGTGGCTTGCAGCGTGAACTCCGGGGCTTTCGTCCCGTTTGGAAGCGCAGCCGAGGCCGGAGCGGCGATGCAGATGCCGGCGAGCAGTGCCGCGAGAAAAAATCGATGACGCATGATACCACCCCTACTCGTCCCGACATGGGTTTTCACAAGCGCGGAGAACCGTCGGGCCATGTCTGAATGGATTCCCTACGAGTCGAGCGATGACCCTTCACTCGAAGTTTCGATCGACGTCGACTTCGATGGGGACGACGAGTTTCAAAAATCGCATCCCTACCTTGTTAAGGTAACCATAACCCGGTTCGCGACCGACGATGGCGGGCAGCCGACAGAAGCGGTTGCCGAAGAGCTCTTCGAGCTCGAACAGCGCTTGGAAGCCGCATGCGAGGAAAACGACGCGGAGTCGGTCTGCACGGTCAGCGGCTCGGGGAAGTACGAGATTTATATTTATGCCGCCGGTATGGAAGCCGCTGCGGCATTAAAAGAAGACGCGGGAACGGCATCGTTTTCAATTGACGTTACGGTCGATCGCGACGACGCATGGAAAGCGTATGGAAAATATATTTTGCGCGGCGATGAACTCGAGGACGCGCGCGACGCCGATCAGATTGCGCAGATGGACGAGGCCGGCGAAGATCTCGCCGAACCGTTTACCGTGATCTTCGATTGCGACGTGCCCGAAGGGAAGGAAGACGCCGCTGCACATGCGCTCGTTGCGGCCGGCTTTGAAATCAACGAGGAAGCCTACGACAGCGAAACGGTCATCGAAGCGAGTCGCACGATGCTGGTGACGACGGCGAATCTCAAAGATGCACGCACCGACATCGCACGCGCAATCAAGCCATTCGGCGGATCATACGAAGGCTGGGGCATCGATCCCGACGAGCCCGGCGGACTCGAAGAGGACGACGAAGACTAACTGCGCGTCTTTTGCTACGTGCGCGCCGCTGCGACGAGTGCGTGAGACGCCGCGCGCAGCATCGGCACAGCTTCGTCGCCGCTAATCACTTGCGAGCTGACGAAGGCACCGTTGACCAGCAGCAGCAATTGCGCGGCGAGATCGTCGGGACGTTGCACGCCTAATCGATCGGCAATGCCTTTGAGGCGGCGGCGAAGTTCGTGCTTGTGCGCAACGGCAACTACGCGAGCCGGGTGCTCGGCGTCTGGAAACTCCGCCGCCATGTTCAACTGCGGACAGCCGCGATAGTTTCTGCGGCCAAGCCGCTCACCGACCCACTCCATGTGCGCGTCGAGTTCCGCCTGCGCGTCCGACGGATGAAGCGCGGCAATTTTGTCCCATTTCCCCCAGAACTGTTCGTCCTCTCGCTCGAGGAAGGCCGCAATGAGATCGTCCTTCGTTCGAAAGTGCCGGTAGAGGCTGGTTTTGGCCACGCCGGCCCGTTCGACGACGAGATCGACGCCGACCGCGTGCGCGCCCTCGCGATAGAACAGCTCCGAGGCCGTCCGTAAAATCCGCTCCCTGAGCTCGTCCATGCTTGACATGATACAGACCTGTCTGTTTTAATGCAAGCAAATGGGCAACAGACAGGTCTGTAGCGGGGATACGATATGAACATCGCGGTCTATGGCGCCTCAGGACACACAGCGCGCTTCGTCATCGCGGAGCTGTTGAGCCGGGGCCACTTCCCCATCGCTATAGGCAGGGACGCGTCCAAAACGGCGGCAGCGCTTCTCGTGCACGGCGTGGAGTTGGAGATGCGGATTGCGAGTCTCGATCGACCGGATTCACTCGACCGCGCACTCGCGGGTACAGTCGCGGTCATCAACTGTGCGGGGCCCTTTGTCGACACGGCGGCGCCGCTGATCGAAGCTGCGCTGCGTTGCGGCGTGCACTACTTCGACGTTACCGCAGAACAAGAGAGCGCACGATCGACGTTCGCATTGTTCGACGCACCGGCGCGCGCGCGCGGGATTCTCGTTGTCCCAGCCGCCGGATTCTATGGTGGTCTTGGTGATCTCGTGGCGATGTACGCGATGGGCGATTGGTCGCAGGCAGACCGCATCGACGTCGCCATAGCGCTGAGCAGTTGGTGGCCTACAGCCGGCACGCGGCGCACCGGCGAGCGTAACACGGCAGCACGACTTTCGTTTTTCGATGGAAGGCTTGCACCGATGCAGCCGTCGACGCCATCGTCGTGGACTTTTCCACAACCGTTCGAAACGCAAGACGTCGTCGAACTGCCGTTTACCGAGACGATTCTGATGGCGCGTCACCTGCATGTGCGCGACATACACAACTATCTCAATACAGCGCCGCTGCGTGACATCCGCGATCCCAAAACACCGGAGCCCGTCGCAGTGGACGAGCGCGGGCGTTCAAACCAGCGTTTCGTACTCGATGTGCGCGTTTGCAGCGGCGATGAAGAGCGTCGCGTCGCAGCGGAAGGCGGCGACATCTATGCCATCACCGCGCCGATCGTCATCGAAGCGATCGAGCGCGCCTGCCAAACGCCGAAGCAACGTGCCGGAGCTTTTGCACTCGGTCAACTCGTCGACGCGTCGGAGTTTTTGCGAGCGCTCGAGCGCGCGGGAGAACTCGCGCTAACAACCGACGATAGCAAAACAGCGGTCTCGCGCTAGCGCAAAAGGGGCGTTTACAGTCCCATCATGCGCGCGAGTACCATGCGTTGCACTTCGTTGGTGCCTTCGCCGATCTCGTTGATCTTTTGATCACGGTACATGCGCGAGACCGGATACTCGTCCATGAAGCCGTAGCCGCCGTGGATTTGCACCGCCTCGTTGACCACGCGCCGCGAGACTTCGCCCGAATACAACTTTGCAAGGCTCGCGGTTTGTTCGAACTCGCGGCCTTGGTCTTTCTCCCACGCCGCCTTGAGCACCATGATCTTGGCGTGCTCGATCTCGGTTAGCATGTCGACCAGCTTGAATGCAATCGCCTGGAACTTGCTAATGGGTTTGCCGAAGGCAATGCGATCCTTCGAGTACTGCAGCGCCTCGTCGTAGGCGCCCATCGCCAAGCCGACCGAGAGCGCCGCGACCGAGATCCGGCCGCCGTCGAGTATCTTCAGGAACTGGGCAAAGCCCTCGCCTCGCTCGCCGAGCAAGTTCCCTTCGGGCACCGCCGCGTCGACGAAGCTCAGCTCGCGCGTGTCCGACGCTCGCCAGCCCATCTTCTTATACTTCTTGCTGCGGGTGAAGCCCGGGGTGTCTTGCGGCACAATCAGGTTGGAGATCTCAGGCTTGCCGTCGGCACGTGTTCCGGTGGCGGCGGTGATCGTCGTCCCGCCGCTGATGGTCGTCCCCGAATTGGTGATGAAGGCTTTGGTGCCGTTGATCACCCACT